>JAFEEP010000610.1 GCA_018241045.1 Pseudomonadota bacterium
CCCTCGATCGCCGGGAACACCGCGCTGCCCGGCACGGGTTGGTCACGACCGGAAAGGAACAGCATTGAGGGATTGCCGACCTCCTCCAGCCCGGCCCCGGCCATGGCGAATACGCCGATTTCATCGACGGGGCCGAAGCGGTTCTTGAGCGAGCGCAGGATGCGATACTGATGGCTGCGCTCCCCCTCGAAGCTCATCACCACGTCGACCATGTGTTCGAGCACACGCGGCCCGGCGATCGATCCATCCTTGGTCACGTGCCCGACCAGCACCAGCGCGACGTCGTTCTCCTTGGCATAGCGGATCAGCTCGAATGCGCAGCCGCGAACCTGACTGACCGTTCCCGGCGCGCCTTCGATCTGGTCGGAATGCATGGTCTGGATCGAATCGATCACCAGCAGTGCCGGCGGGTCCATCCCACCCAGAGTGGTCAGGATGTCGCGTACCGAGGTCGCGGCGGCGAGCCGGATCGGCGCATTGGCCAGTCCCAGCCGTTCGGCGCGCAGCCGCACCTGGCCTGCGGCTTCCTCGCCGCTGATATAGACCGCTTGTGCCCCGCGCAGCGCCACCTTGGCGGCGGCCTGCAACAGCAGCGTCGATTTGCCGATCCCGGGATCACCGCCCATCAGGATCGCCGAGCCGGGAACCAGCCCGCCACCCAGCGCGCGATCGAACTCGGCCAGGCCCGTGCCGCGCCGCTGCGGCGTGGCGCCGGGCACGTCAAGCGGTTCGAACAGAATCGCCCGCCCGCCCGACGACAGGTCGTGCTTGAGCGAGAACACCGTCTGCGGCGCCTCCTCCCCAAGGGTGTTCCACTCGCCGCAATCGGCGCACTGGCCCTGCCAGCGGGTAGAGACGCTGCCGCAAGCTTGACAGACATAACGGCGTTTGGGTTTGGCCATGCGCATCTCCCTAATTGGAACGTAATGAGAACGCAATTGCCTTGATGCGCAAGTCGTGGGATGGAAAAGGCATGAGGCAGAAAGAGCTACGCATCGCGCTGGTTTGCTACGGCGGGGTCAGCCTTGCCGTATATATGCACGGCGTGACCAAGGAGCTGTGGAAGCTCGCTCGCGCCAGCCGCGCCTTTCACCATGGCCCGGCGGTGTCAGGCGGGACCGATGCGGTTTATCTGAGGCTGCTCGAACGGATCGAGAAGCGCCACAACCTGCGGTTGCGGGTGCTGCCCGACATCCTTGCCGGGGCGAGCGCGGGCGGAATCAATGCGGTGTTCCTCGCCCAGGCGATCCATTCGGGGCAGAGCATCGAACCCCTGACCGACCTGTGGCTGGAACGCGCCGATGTCGACGTTCTGATCGATCCCGACGCCCGCCCGTGGTCGCGGATCAGCAAGTTCTGGGCCATGCCGCTGGTTTACTGGATGCTCAAGCGACCCGGCAACGTGGTCAGCGCCAGCGTCGCGCCGGAAACCCGCGCGGAGGTCCGCGGCAAGCTGTCGCGGCTGATTCGCTCGCGCTGGTTCGAGCCGCCCTTTGGCGGGCTCGGTTTCTCGCACCTCTTGTGCGAGGCGCTTACCGCGATGAGTCGCAAGGAGGCCGATGCTCCGCTGCTGCCGCCGGGCCATCCGGTCGATCTGTTCGTAACCGCCACCGACTTCAAGGGCCATGCCGAACTGCTGCGGCTCAACAGCCCGCCCTTGGTCGAGGAAAGCGAACACCGCCTGTCGATCGGATTTCGTTCGCAGACGCCCGAGACTGCGGGACAGTCGCTCGCCTGCCCGCTCGAACTGGTCTTCGCGGCACGCGCGACGGCGAGCTTCCCCGGTGCCTTCCCCGCGCTGCAACTGGCCGAGATCGATACGCTGGCACGCGATCATCATCAGGCCTGGCCGAGTCGCACCGCCTTCGTCGAGCGGATCATGCCCGAGCACAGCCATCGCGGCGACGCCGAGAACGTTGCGCTGATCGACGGATCAGTGCTGGTCAACGCCCCCTTTGCCGAGGCGATGAATGCCTTGCGTGATCGCCCCGCCCAGCGCGAGGTCGACCGCCGTTTCGTCTATATCGACCCCCATCCAGATCAGGTCGGCGGGATGTCGCGCAGCGATCCACGCCCACCGGGATTCTTCTCGGTGATCTTCGGCTCGCTCTCCTCGATCCCGCGCGAGCAGCCTGTGCGCGACAATCTTGAGGCGATCGAGCGCACCTCGCGTGCGCGAATTCGGCTGAAGATCATCGTCGATGCGTTGCGGCCAGAGGTTGAGGATGCGGTGGAAAAGCTGTTCGGACGAACACTGTTCTTCGACCGCCCCACCGTGGGCCGCCTTACCGCATGGCGCAGCAAGGCCCAGCAAGCCGCTGCCGAGCACGCGGGTTATGCCTTTCAGTGCTATGGTCAGGTCAAGCTGACAGGAATCGTCGAGGCACTGGCAGAAGCGATCTGCGCCGCCGCGCCCGAGCCGGACAAGGCCCATTTCGGCAATGTTGCCGAAGTCATCGGCCAGCATCTCAGCGACCGCGGCCTTGATCACATCGGCGCGATGCGCGGTGGGGCGAGCGAAGAGGCGATCGCTTTTTTCCGCAACCACGACCTGCGTTTCCGGATCCGCCGCTTGCGACTGCTCGCCCGCCGACTGTCCGAGGATTGGGACGATATCGATGGCTTCGCGCCTGAGGCACGCGAGAAGGCGCGTGACGTGGTCTATCGCGCGCTGTCGCTCTATTTCGATCGCGAAGGCAACCAGAGCTATGGGGCCGATTTCCCCGAGGTGGCGCGCCACGTCTTTACCGATCCGGGTGCGGTGCTGCAGGTCATGGCCAACCGCCGCCAGCTTCCCGCAACCGATCTGGTGGTCGATGCGATGCTGGTCGAGGGTATGGCGGACCTGCCGCGCGAGCTACGTCGGCGGATCCTGCTCACCTACCTGGGGTTTCCGTTCTATGACACGGTGACGCTGCCGCTGCTGCGGGGCGAGGGGACGAGTGAGTTCGAACCGGCCAAGGTCGATCGCATTTCACCCGATGATTGCAGTGCGATCCGTTCTGGCGGCACCCGTGCGACGCTGCGCGGGGTGGAGTTCTACAACTTCGGCGCATTCTTCAGCCGCGCCTATCGCGAGAACGACTATCTGTGGGGCCGCCTGCACGGGGTCGAGCGGATGATCGACATTGTCGCCTCATCCCTGCCGGGCGGCATGGCTCTGGAGGAGATCGAAATCGCCAAGTTCAAGCACGAGGCATTCGTGGCCGTGCTTGACGAGGAAAAGGACCGTCTGAAGGCCGACCCGACGCTGATCGGATCGATCCGCGCCGAGATCGAATCCGCCTGGCAACACCAGCTCAGTCAGTCAGGCCTTCCCACGCCTCCTTGAGGCGATCGAAGAATCCTTTGGACTGCGGGGTTTCATCGCCGGTTTCAGTTTCCTGCAGCTCGCGCAGCAATTCCTTCTGACGCGACGTCAGCCGGGTCGGGGTTTCCACCATGATCTCCGCAACGAGATCACCGCGTCCACGCCCTTGCAGCACCGGCATCCCCTCGCCGCGCTTGCGAAGTTGCTTGCCGGTCTGGATGCCGGCCGGAATGTCTAGGTCGATGCCCTTGCCGTCGAGGCCGGGGATGGCGATCTTGCCGCCAAGCGCCGCAGTGGTGAAGGTGATCGGTACTCGGGTGACCAGGTTGGTCCCGTCGCGTTCGAACACCGCATGGCGGCGGATATGGATGAAGATGTAAAGGTCGCCCGGGGGGGCGCCGAACGGCCCGGCCTCGCCCTTGCCGGCCAGACGGATACGGGTGCCGGTATCGACCCCCGGGGGAATGTTGACGTCGAGCTTCTGCGGTTGATCGACCCGCCCTTCGCCGCGGCAGGCCCGGCATGGCTTCTCAACCACCTCGCCGCGGCCGTGGCAGGTCGGGCAGGTCCGCTCAACCATGAAGAAGCCCTGCTGGGC
>JAFEEP010000611.1 GCA_018241045.1 Pseudomonadota bacterium
ACATAGACCACGTTGCCGGAAAGCGTCAGCGAGCCTGCCGCCCCCTTGGCCAATCGCGCATCGAACCCTCCGTTCAGCGTCAACGCCGGGGTGTTGGGCAGGTGGTGATCGACGATGCTGGCCCCCTTCAGGGTTCCATCCGTGACCCGGGCATCGAGCAGCCCGGCGGCAATGTGGAGCGACAGGCCATCGAGCGGCCGCACACGGAATTCCGCTTCGGCGCCATAGATGCGCGAACGTGGCAGGTTGCGCAGTGCCTGTGCGGCGGTGGCGGGATCGACGTCGAGATACTGCTGGTTGCTATAGATGTAGTAGAAGCCCGACAGGTTCAGCGTCGCCTTGTTGTCGAGCAGGCGGGTCTTGATTCCCGCCTCCCACGAATCAACGGTTTCCGAGCGTGAGACGCTGACTTCGGCCGGATCGAAGAAAGCCTGGGCGTTGAAGCCCGGCGCGCGGAACCCCCGGTTGTAGCTGGCATAGATCAGTTGCCCGCCGGCGGTGGTGTAGTCGAACCCGATCTTGCCTGACAGGTTGCTGACCGCATAGGACACGCCTGTTGTCGGGATCAGGTCAAGCAGGTGCACCCCGTCCCACCCATAGACGGCGGAAACGAAATTGGTCTGGCTTCCCGTCTCGCGCGAAAAGCGCAAGCCGCCACGCAGCTTGAGCCGGTCGGTCAGTTTCTGGCTGACGTCGGTGTACAGCGCGAAGCTGCTCTTGGACTGGTCGAAGCTGTTGCGGAACTGGCAGGCGGCGGGCAGTCCGATCAGGCAGTCGTTGAAATCGACCGTCCCTGACCCGTCGAGATCGAAGTCCGAACCTATCCCCAGCGCATTGGCATTATAAACCTTCTCATGGTTGAAATAGGCGCCGATGATGAAGTTGAAAGGGCTGTTCTTGTCGTTTGACAGGCGAAGATCCTGGGCGAACTGCCGGGCATCGTCGACGAAGTCGAGCTGGAGAAGGCCGATCGCCTGGCCGTCGCCGTCCTCGCCGTAGTAGAGGTGGCCCTTGTCCCATGAGGTCACGCTGGTCAGCGTCAGCGCGTCGTTGACCTGCCAGCTCCCGTTGAGCGAGACCGCATAGGTGCGGATGTTGCGACGCGGGGTATAGTTCGCCTCGATCTGGTATGTTGAGAGTCCGGGGCGGTTGACTGCCTCGGGCTGGGCGTAGTCGCCGAAGTTGTGGGGATCCTGGAAACTGGTCGAGGCGCGCAGGACGAATTCGATCCGGTCGCTGGGGGCGAACAGCAAGCTGCCGCGCACCCCGTATTCGCGCGTGTCGTTGAGATCGGGCTTGCCCGGCAACTGGTTGCGGAACCAGCCGTCAGCTCGCGCGTAGGTATAGGCGAAGCGCGCCGCGAGCTTGTCGCCAAGCGGGATCGAGATCGCGCCGCTGCTGTCGAAGCGATTGTAATTGCCATAGCCGGCGTTGAGGTAGCCGCTCAGCTCGCCCAGTTTGGGTTTGCGCGCGACAAGATTGATCGCGCCGCCGGTGGTGTTCTTGCCATAGAGCGTGCCCTGCGGGCCGCGCAGCACCTCGACCCGTTCCAGGTCGTACATCGCCACGCCAAGCAGGGCGAAATTGCCCTTGTAGACCTCGTCATAATAGGTCGCGACCGGGCTCGACTGGTTGAGCGAATAATCCGACATCGACACCCCGCGCAGCGAGAAGATCGGAACGCCTTCGCCGTTCGTGGTCGTCATTCCCAGATTGGGTACCAGCGACACCAGATCGTCTGCATGGGCAATGCGCTGGCTGGCCAGTGTATCGCCGCTGACGGCGGTGATCGATACCGGAACGTCCTGCAGCCGCTCTTGCCGCTTTTGCGCTGTGACGATGATCTCGCCGCCGTCATCCGGCGTTGGGGCGGCATCCTGCGCCAAGGCGCCACTGGCGCCCAGCGCCACGGCCGAGGCGACGAGCATGGCCGCCAATCGAACTGTGTTCTTCCTCATGATATTCCCCTTCCCTGTGTCGGTATTCATCTAATCGCGTGTGGTGCTTGCAGGATCGTCCTGCGCATCTGCGAAGCATCGGTGCGCAGCGGCGCGCGGCGCAGCGCGGCCAGTTCGGCGGCGTCGTAAGGTCTGAAGTTCGGGGGCAAATGGCCCCGATCAAAGCGTTGCAGGGTCCAGTTGAGCAGCTCTGCCAGTTCCTTGTTGTCCAGCGCAGCGTCAGCAACGCCGGGAACGCGGCCAAGGTACTCGCGCCCGCCGGGCAATCCGACGAAGCGCGCCACCTGACCGGCCAGCGCGGGCGCGGTGTGAGGGGAGCCGCTGCCGTCGGGACGGTGACAGCCCTGGCATTTGAGAACCCAGTTCACGCGCGCGCGCTCGGGTTGGGCAACGCCAATGAACGTGATGTTGGAACCGCCGGCAGCGGCTGCGCTGGCAAGCAGGACCAGCAATGCCGGCAGCATCAGGCGCCCACCGCGCATGGTCAGCGGCTCGCGCCGGATGGGCGCAGTCTTGCCACTTCGTTGGGCCCCAGTTTGGCGGCACCTGTCCGCAGCGCGGCTACCTCGCGCGGGGTGAAGGGGCGCGCCGCTCCGCCAAGGATGCCGTTGAGGACCTTGGCGATCTGATCATCGCCCAGAGCCTGGGCGGGCATATTTCCGATGAAACGCTTGCCGTCGACCGCGATCGCTCCCGACAGTCCCCGCGTGACCACCGAGACGATGTAGCGCCGTCCCTCGGGCAGCTTGGCCAGCGCCACAAAGTTTGCGCGCAGCGGGGGGAATGCACCTGGAACGCCCGCGCCGCTCGGCAGATGGCAGGCCGCGCAAGGCTGTCCCACGCTGACGGTCTGGACGCCTGCAGGAGAGCCGCTCTGCGCGATCGAGGCGACGGGGATGGTGGCGGCGATGGAGAGGCCCGCCGCCACCAGCAAGCCGGTTGTCAGTCTTGGCATCACGGCTTGCTCCCTGTCGCGGTGCCAAGGATGATTGCGGTCGAGCAGTGGTAGGCTGCGCTCTGCGTACCCAGGCACCAGTTGATGTCGTTGTTGGCCTGCGGGCGGACCATCGGCCGCTCGCCCTCGTTGCGATTGCAGCGGCAGCGGCCACAGGATGAACGGCCGCAGCAATCGTTGTAGCTGATGATGTAGGCCCGGCCGTCGCCCGGATTGATGCAGGTTCCGATCCAGGTGATCGGCGACATTTCGGTACCCGGCGGGCAGCTGCTGGTCGTGCCGCCGCAACAGCTGCACAGGTAACCGTCGATCGCGCAATAGCGCCAGTATTCGCAGCTCTGCGGATCGCCCGGATCGATCGGCGCGCCGGTATCGCTGGCGTTTTTGCCCTTTGTCGGTGGCCCGGCATTGGCGCGTTCAACCGGCAGCAGCGGCAGCGCGAGGCCCCCGGCGATCAGCTTGCCGGTCAGCGACAGCAGGCTGCGGCGTGAGGTGCGACGCGCGATGTTGCGGGTCGATTTCTCGAACAGGCGGTCAAGGTCGATCATCCCCGGCCTCCTGCGGACTGGCGCCGCGACAGGTATTGCTGGATGGAGGCGACCCCGCGCTCCTTGGCCTCGAACAGGCTTTCCAGATGCTCGCGGCTGTTGATCAGGCCGAAGGCCGCGATTACACCTTCCTCGTCGAGGACCACGCCATAGGGCAGCTTCGACACTGCGAGCTGCCGACCGAGCTGCTCGGACAGGACATAGGGAACACCGGCGAGGTTCTGTTCGGCGATCATTGCCTTGTGGGCTGCCGGATCACCGTCGCTCGCGAGGACGAGGTCGATCCAGCTTTTCTCGGCCGCAGCGGCCGACCGGACCACCGGCAACAGCGATTTGCACACGGGGCAGTCGGGCGAAACGAAGAACAGCAACTGGCTGCGACCGGAACGCGGTCCGCCAATCTTGACGGGGCTGCCATCAAGCGCGACCAGGTCCATCGCCGGACCGGGCTCTCCTACGGCGATCTGTCGACCAAGGGCGAGGGCGCCGGCCGGGGCGATGCGTTCGTGCAGCAGGCCGACCTGCCGGGCCAATGCCGTGACCAGCACGGACAGCGCGATCACGGCCAGCCACAGGGCGAATTGCGAGAGGAATTCGGGGTTCATCATGATGCGCGTGCTCCCTGATGCTGACGATTGTTTGAAATCTGCGAGGTGGCGAACCCGAGGGCGACTATGGTCAGACCGGCGCTTAGGCTGAGGAGATCCAGCCGGACCGAGGCGTCGCCAGAGCGCGCCAGCACCACGGCCAGCGCGGCAAGGGCAGTTGCCTTGGCAGCGACCGCGCGGACATCGCTGTCACGGTGAGTTGATCCGAAGTTGCAACCGCAATCGATGCGGCGATTGCCGCGCGCCCAGGCCATCAGCGCGGCAGCGGCATAGGCAAACCAGACCAAGGCCGCTCCTGCCAGGCCAAGGCGAAATCCGCCGGGGGCCAGCAGGGCGAGCGCACTGGCAACCTCCAGAAAGCCGGCGGCCAACACGCCAGATGCCGCGACGGCAGCGCCACGTCCCAGCAGGCGGCCTGCTGCGTCCACGGCGCGCGCTGGAGCCAGGGTCTTGTGGAAGGCCGACCCGGCAAGGACGCAGACGACATAGGCGGCCGCAAGGCTGGTCGGGGTCATGGCACGACTGCCAGCGAAAGTGGTGAGTTGCCGACCGACGGAACCGTGCGCAGTTGCGCGCCGGTTTCAGGGTCGAACACATACAGCGTCCGATCGATCCCGAGGACAGCCAGCTTCGACTGGGCCTCGCGGGTCGCGGCGATCGACACTGCGCGAACCGGCAGCGGGATGCGACGGATCAGCGTCCGGGTCTGGGGATCCACCATCCAGACTTCGGTTCCGCCGTCCTTGTGGCTGCCTTCGCGTCCGTTCGGATTCATCAGAGCGTACAAGCGGCCAGCGGCGTCGGCTGCGATCACGCCAACACCGCCCGGGCGCCACTCTGGCGCGCCGCCGGTCTGGGCTGGAAGGGCGAAGACGGGACCGATCCTCGCTTCCGAACCGGACAGGTCGATCGAGCGGAGATTGCCCTTGAAAGTCGCGAACCAGGCGGTCGTTCCAGTGGTTGCCGCGCGCATGAACATCGGGTCGTCGTCGATGTTGTTGAACGCCTGGCTCGACTGGGTGCGGGCAAGCTTGCCGTCGGTATCAAGCGTGATGCTCAGCATCGTGCCGTCGCCGCACAGGGTGGCAAAACTGCGCTGGGCAAGCGGGTAGGTCATCGAGCAGCCGGGGATCTCCACCTCCGACAGGATGCGGCGACCGACCAGATCGACTACGGTGAC
>JAFEEP010000612.1 GCA_018241045.1 Pseudomonadota bacterium
AAGGCGCACGACCGGATGAAGGCGTTCGGTTACGCGGAAAGCGCGACGCTGGGTCGGCACGTCAACGACGAGACCACCGGGTTCTACGTGCAAACGCCCTCAGGCTTCGATCTGGAGATCGGCTGCGACAGCCTGGTGATCGACCCGGCGACCTGGGTCACCACCAAGCATGAAGCGATCAGCACCTGGGGTCACGAATGGGCCTGGCAGAAGGCGTTCAAGCAACAGCAGGGAGAAAAGGCGTGAGCGCCCCGACCGTAAAGCCGGACAAACGGATGAGCCCGGCGGAAATCGTCGCGCAACTGTCCGATGGCATGACCATCGGCATTGGCGGCTGGGGACCGCGGCGCAAGCCGATGGCGCTGGTGCGCGAGATCCTGCGGTCCGATCTCAAGGACCTGACCGTGGTGGCCTATGGCGGCGCGGACGTGGGTATGCTCTGCGCGGCGGGCAAGGTCAGGAAACTGGTGTTCGCTTTCGTTTCCCTCGATGCAATCCCGCTCGAACCCTGGTTCCGCAAGGCCCGTGAGGCCGGACAGATCGACGTGCTCGAACTGGACGAGGGTATGTTCCAGTGGGGCCTGAAAGCCGCCGCTTTTGACCTGCCGTTCCTGCCGACCAGGGTTGGTCTGGGCACGGATCTGGCCGAACTGGGCGGCCTGAAGCACGTGCAGTCGCCGTATGACGATGGTGAGGTGCTGGTCGCGATGCCTGCGCTCAAGCTCGACGCGGCGCTGCTCCATGTCAACCGGAGCGACTGGCGCGGCAATGTTCAGGGATTCGGCCCCGACGTCTTCTACGACGAATGGTTCGCCAAGGCGGCCGCGAAGACTTATGTCAGTTGCGAGGAACTGGTCCCGGCGATGGAAGACGCCTATCCGGGCGACGCCCAGGCCAACTTCGTCGAACGCTGCTTTGTCGGCGGGGTCGTCGAAATTCCCTGCGGCGCACACCCCAGCATGATGAGCCCGGCCTATGGCTGGGACATGAAAGCGCTCAAGGCCTATACCGACGCGGCCCGCGATCCTGGCGAATGGAGCCAGGTCGCCGACCGCTTCGTCGGCGCAAGCGAAGCCGACTATCTTGCATCCGTTGGCGGAAAGGAGGCGGTGACGGCCCTGCCGTTGCCGGTGTTCTGATGAGCGACAATTTGACCTTGAACCCGTCCCTTGCGGAACTGTGCATCGCAGCCTGTTCGGAAGCGTTTCGCGCCAATGGCGAAGTGGTGGCAACCGGGGTCGGCCCGGTGCCCCGGCTGGCAGCCAGCCTCGCCAAGCTGACTCACACGCCAGAACTGATGATGACCGATGGCGAAGCCTATCTGGTCGAGCAGCCGGTTCCCCTGGGACCGCGCGGAGACTATCGACCCAGGTTCGCAGGCCACCTGCCGTTTGGTCGGTTCTTCGACAGTGCGGTGTGGTCGGGGCGGCGCCATGCGATGGTTACCCCGACGCAGATCGACCGTTTCGGCCAGATCAACCTTTCGCAACTGGGCGGCACGCACCAGAAGCCCAAGACCCAGATGCTGGGCGTGCGCGGGTTTCCCGGCAACACGATCTACCACCCCAATTCGTTCTTCTTCCCCAATCATTCCCCGCGGGTGTTCGTGCCGGGCGAGGTCGATATGGTTTCGGGCGTCGGCTACAATCCGGCGAAGAGGATTGCCGGGGGGAATTTCAACGCGGTCGACCTGCGCCTGATCGTCACCAACCTGTGCGTGATGGACTTCGGCGGCAAGGACCATGCGATCCGGGTGATTTCGCTGCACCCCGGAGTGACTTTCGAGCAAGTGCAGGAAGCGACCGGCTTCGAACTGGAAGCCGGCGACCTGCGCGAGACCGCACTGCCTTCGGGCGAGATGCTGGCGATTATCGCCCGCCTCGATCCACACAACATCCGCGCCAGCGTGATCAAGGACAATCCCCCGGCCCGCCAATCTGAAGGAGGGAGCGCAGCATGACCGACCTGGTTCAGCCCAAGGCCGTCGAGATCAACTACGAGACCGACGAGCCTGTTCGCTACGAAGTGATCGATGCCGTGGCCTGGATCACGATGAACCGCCCGGCCTTCAACAACGCCCAGAACGGGCAGATGACCTATGCGCTCGACGATGCCTTTAACCGTGCGGTGCGGGACGATGCGGTGCGGGCAATCGTGCTGGCGGGCGAGGGCAAGCACTTTTCCGCCGGGCACGACATCGGCACCCCGGGGCGCGACCTGCACCACGAATTCGACAAGCGCCTGATGCTTGCCCCGCACACCAACAAGCCCGCCGCCGAACTGCTCTATACCCGCGAGCAGGAGCAGTACCTGGGTATGTGCCGCCGCTGGCGCGACATTCCCAAGCCGACCGTGGCAATGGTCCAGGGCGCCTGCATTGCCGGCGGGCTGATGCTGGCCTGGGTCTGCGACCTGATCGTGGCGAGCGAGGACGCGTTCTTCCAGGATCCGGTGAACCCGCTGATGGGCATCCCGGGCGTCGAATACTTCGCCCATGCCTATGAACTGCCGCCGCGCGTGGCCAAGGAATTCCTGCTCTTGGGTGAACGGATGAGCGCGGCGCGCGCGTATAGCTTCGGCATGGTCAACAAGGTTGTCCCGCGCGACGAACTGCGCGAAGCGACCGCCGCGTGGGCGAACAAGCTGGCCGGGCAGAACCGTCTGGGCAACTGGTTGACCAAGCAGGCGATCAACCACGTCGAGGAATTGCGTGGCAAGCGCACGGCGATGGATGCCGTGTTCCACATGCACCATTTCGCCCATGCTCAGAACGACCTGGTGACCGGCGATTCGATCGGCGGCGTCAGCGGCAAATCGGCCGCCTCGGCCAACAAGTCGGAGGCGGACAAGTCCTGATGGCCGACGCGCTCGCCACTGTCTTGACCCGGCGTCTGGGATGTCGGCTGCCGGTGATCCAGACCGCCATGGGTTGGATCGCGACGCCGCAGCTCGTGGCCGCATCCAGCAATGCCGGGGCATTCGGATTTTTGGCCGGAGCGGTGATGAAGCCGTCCGAACTGGCGGAGGCAATTGCTCGCCTGCGCGACATGACGGCGCACGGTTTCGGGGTGAACTTCCATTCGTTTCAACCCGGCGCGGGCGAAATCGTCGAGATCATCCTTGCCAATGCCGACCGGGTGCGGGCGGTCAGCTTCGGGCGCGGGCCGGATGCGCGGATGATCGGACGTTTCCGCGATGCCGGGATCCTGTGCATCCCCACCGTGGGCGCGGTGAAGCACGCTGAAAAGATGGTGCAGCTGGGCTGCGAGATGGTCACCGTCCAGGGCGGCGAAGGCGGCGGGCACACCGGATCTGTGCCGACCACCGTGCTTTTGCCGCAGGTGCTGGATGCCGTGGATGTGCCTGTGGTAGCGGCGGGTGGTTTCGGCGATGGGCGGGGCCTTGCCGCTGCGCTGGCCTATGGCGCGTGCGGCATCGCCATGGGCACACGGTTCCTGATGACGGCGGAAAGCCCCGTCCCGGCCGCGCCCAAGGCCGCCTACGTCAAGGCTGGCACGGGCGACATCGTGGTGTCGACCAAGGTTGACGGCATCCCGCAACGGATGATCCTCAACCCGCTGCTGCGGCGGATCGAGGCATCGGGCAAGCTGGCGATGTGGCGCCGCGCGATCGACGCCGGGCTGGAGATGAAACGGCAAACGGGGATGAGCTGGGGGCAAGTAATCGCCAGCGCGCGCGGCATGACCGCGCACGGTGAAATGCCATTGGCGCAGGCGATGATGGCCGCCGCCGCGCCGATGATGATCCAGCGCGCGGTCGTCTCCGGCGATGCCGAGCGTGGCCTGATGGCCACCGGCGTCGTGGCCGGTCGGCTCAGCGACCTGCCGACCTGCACCCAACTTCTTGCATCCATCGAAACAGGCGCGCGCGAACGTATCGCCGCCCTCTGCGCAACGGATTGACTGCCATGCCGATCACCAGTGAAATCAGGGACCGCATCGCCGAGATCGTCTTCGACGTACCCCCGGTCAATGCCTTCGACAGCGAGACCTGGATGTCGCTGCCCGCGATCATCGCCGAGGCGGCCCGCAACCCCGACGTCAACTGCGTTTTGATCCGCGCCGCCGAAGGGGCGCGCGGGTTCTGCGGCGGGGTCGACATCAAGGAAATGCAGGCGCACCCGGAACGGATCACCGTGCTCAATCGCGGCAATTACCTTACCTTCAAGGCGATCCGCGATGCCGAGGTGCCGGTTGTCGTCGCGGTTCACAAGTTCGTCATCGGCGGCGGCATCGGGATTTGCGGTGCATCGGACACGATCATCGCCGCCGACGACGCGTTCTTTTCTCTGCCCGAGGTCGATCGTGGTGCCATGGGCGGCGCCAGCCACCTCTCGCGGATGCTGCCCCTGCACAAGGTGCGCGCCGCGTTCTTTACCGGCGGGAACATTCCGGCCGAGGAAGCCTATCGGCTCGGCGCGGTCGAGAAGGTCGTCCCGCGCGAAAAGCTGGTCGAGGAAGCCCGCGCATTCTGTGCGGTGATCGCCGCCAAGAGCCGCAAGGCGCTGGTGATCGCCAAGGAAGCGCTCAACGGGCTGGAGCCGCGCGATGTCGATCGCGGCTATCGCTGGGAACAGGGCTTCACGCTGGAAATGTATATGCACGAAGACAGCCAGAAGAGCCGCGACGCTTTCGTCGAGTCCGGCAAGGCGGCGAAGTTCTGATGGACCTGACCTATACTCCTGAACAGCAGGCATTCCGCGCCGAAGTGCGCGCGTGGATGCAAGCGCACGTGCCCAAGGAACCGCTGGTCACGCTGGAATGCCGCGAAGGCTTTGACCAGCACGTCGTGTGGGAACGCACCCTGGCTAGTGGAAACTGGGGCATGGTGACATGGCCCGAAGCTTACGGTGGGCGCGGGCTGGACCTGATCCAGTGGCTGATCTTCGAA
>JAFEEP010000613.1 GCA_018241045.1 Pseudomonadota bacterium
ACTTGCCGCTACATCGGTGGCAGCCCTGATGCTGCTTCTGGCTGGCGCGACGCCGGCATGGGCCGGTGAAGGCCACGACCACGGCGGCGCAACCGCTACGCCCAGCGCCAACGGGCCACAACGCTTGCCAGACGGTAGCGTCTTCCTGCCCAAGCCGGCGCAGCGCCAACTCGGTGTGCGCACGCTGCCCACCGAAGCCGGCGATCTGCCACGCTCGTTCGAACTGAACGGCAAGGTCGTGATGGACCCGAACGCCGGCGGCAAGGTGCAGCCCCTGAACGCCGGCCGCGTCGAGCCGGGGCCGCGCGGGTTGCCCACCGCGGGCCAGACGGTGCGCAAGGGCGAGGTTCTGGCCTACGTCGTGCCCTCGGCCGCGCCGATCGAGCGCTCGAACCAGGCCGCGCAGCTCGCCGAACTGCGCGCCGCGAAGTCTCTGGCCGACAAGCGCGTCGCGCGCTTGAAGGAACTCGCCGACACCGTGCCGCGCAAGGACATCGAGGCGGCCGAGAGCGACGCACAAAGCCTGGCCGAGCGTATCGCTGCCGTCGGAACGGGGCTGGTCACGCGCGAGGCCCTGGTCGCGCCGGTTTCGGGCGTGATCGCGTCGTCCCACGTCGTCACTGGCCAGGTGGTCGATGCGCGTGAGCTGGTCTTCGAGGTGGTCGATCCGCAGCGCCTGCACATCGAGGCCGTGGCCTTCGACCCGGCACTTGCCGCCGGCATCGGGCGCGCGACCCTGGCGGTCGGCAACGAGCGTGTGCCGCTCGCTTTTGTCGGCGCTGCCCGCAGCCTGCGCGAACAGGCGCTGCCGCTGACCTTCCGCGCCCAGGGCAAAGCCCTCGCCGCACTGGCCGTCGGCCAGCCGGTGCGCGTCTTCGTCCAGGGCAAGGATCTGGTCAAGGGCATCGCGGTGCCGGTGGCCACGCTGATGAAAAACCCTGCCAACCAGACCATCGTCTGGGTGAAGACCGCGCCTGAGCGCTTCGAACCGCGCACGGTGACGGTCGAACCACTGGACGGCGTGAACGTCGCCGTCACTTCGGGCTTGAAAGCCGGTGATCGGGTCGCCACACAAGGCGCGACCCTGATCAACCAGGTCCGCTGAGGAGCCACCGATGTTCAAGTGGCTCCTCGACAACAGCCTGACGAACCGGCTGCTGGTGATCATCGCCAGCGTCGTGTTGATGGCCTACGGCGCGTTCACCCTGTCCCGAACACCGGTGGACGTGTTCCCCGACCTCAACAAGCCGACCGTCACCATCATGACGGAAGCCGGCGGCATGGCCGCCGAGGAGGTGGAACAGCTCATCACCTTCCCGCTCGAGACGACGATGAACGGGCTGCCCGGCGTGGAGAGCGTTCGCTCCACCTCGTCCGCCGGCCTGTCCTTCCTCTACGTCACCTTCGACTGGAGCACCGACATCTTTCGCGCGAGGCAGCTGGTCGCAGAGCGGCTGGCATCCATGGAGGAAGGTCTGGCCGAAGGCGTCGTGCCTCGCATGGGGCCGATCAGCTCGATCATGGGCGAGATCATGCAGATCGCCATTCCGGTCGATCCGCAGAAGATCAGCCCGATGGCCGTGCGCGAGTACGCCGACTGGGTGCTGCGGCCACGCCTGCTGTCGGTGCCCGGCGTCGCGCAGGTGATCCCGATCGGCGGCGAGGTTCGGCAATTCCAGGTGCAGCCGAACACGGCGCGCATGGCCGAACTCGGTATCACGCACGATCAGCTGGAAGGAGCGCTGAAGGGATTTTCCGCGAACACCTCCGGGGGCTTCCTGGAGCTCAATGGCCGCGAGTACCTCATCCGCAACCTCGGCCGGACGTCGCGCCTGGATGACCTGAAGAACCTGGCGATCGGCGCGAACCGGGGGCAGCCCATCCTGCTGCGCCAGATCGCCGAGGTCACGTTCGCCGCGGCGATCAAGCGCGGTGATGCCGGCTTCGAAGGCAAGCCTGCCGTGATCCTGGGTGTCCAGAAGCAGCCGACCGCCGACACGATCGCGCTGACGAAGTCGATCGAGGAAGCGCTGACAGGGCTCAAGGCCTCGCTGCCATCCGGCATGGAGGCGCCCCGCGTCACCTTCCGCCAGGCGAGTTTCATCGAGGCGTCGATCACCACACTGCAGGGCAAGCTGATCGGCGCGTCGGTCTTTGTCGCGGCGATCCTGTTCTTCTTCCTCGGGACGCTGCGGCCGACGGTGATCGCACTCACCGCGATTCCCGTGTCGATCTTCATCACCGCGCTGGTCTTTCGCTACTTCGGGCTGTCGATCAACACGATGACGCTGGGCGGCCTGGCCATCGCCATCGGCGGGCTCGTGGACGACGCGGTGGTCGGTGTCGAGAACGTGCTGCGGCGGTTGAAGGAAGACCGCGCCAAGCACCCGCACTCGCGCCTCCATCCTTTGGAGGTCGTCGCCCACGCCACGATGGAGGTCCGCTCCGCGATCCTGTATGCGACGGTGATCATCGTGCTGGTCTTCATCCCCTTGTTCGCATTGCCGGG
>JAFEEP010000614.1 GCA_018241045.1 Pseudomonadota bacterium
CTTGGCAACAAGCCGCGCAGCCATCTGCAGGCTGATCGTCGAGACGCGGTCGGCAAGGCGCAACAGACGGGCCTCGACCCACAGCGCCAGCCGCGCGGTCATCCCGCCCTCGGCGATCAGGCCGGTGGCAACCGCAGCTTCGGCCTCGAAGTCCTGGACGTGAATCCACAGCCCCGCACCGGCCAGCCGCGCCGCGAGCCACGCGGTGAGGACTGCGGGCAGGGCGGGAGCCACGGCGATCACCACCTGCGGACGCATGGCGTTGCTCCGCAGCGCCGCCTTGAGCGCACCCGGCAGCGCGGCAAGCGCGAAGCTGGCGAGATGGACGATGCGCTTCAGGCCACCGGGCTCGGCCGGGATGTAATGCGGGCAGCGCAGCACGGTGACGCCCTGCTCAATGGTGCGCCGCCACCCTGCGCCGAACCCCGGATATGGGCGCCATTGCGGGTAATAGGGTTGGCCGCAGATCACCTCGATCGTGCGGCCTTGCGCGGCCAAAGCCTCGGCGAGGCCCTGGGTATAGGGACCGATCCCGACCGGCTCGGGGGCAAAGTTGAGCCCGACAATGAGGACACGCTCGGCCTTCACGCGTCGAACCAGCGGCTGAGCCGCGCCAGTGCGCCGGACTGGCGGCGGGTGTCGCGATCGGCCAGGTCGCCCGCGACGCGCGACAAGCGCGAGGTGATCCAGCCGGCGCGCCCGCCTTCGGATGCCATGTCGCGCGTGATCGATGCCTCGCCCTCGGCTTTGCGCTGACCCAGCGCCCGCGCGGTCAGCGTCGCCAGACCGCCCTTGAGCGTGCCGGCCACGAAACGCGCGCTGGCGCGGCGTTCGGGCTCGAGGAACAGCAGTTGCACCGCATCGTCACGCAGCGCGGGAGGAACCGGCTTGCCGGTGTCGGGGACGAAGTCGATCGCCACCCCGGCGCGGCTCGCTGCAACCATTTCGAGCACCAGCCGCGCCCCGTCGCGCCAGCCCTCTTGCGCGGCGCGCGGCCAGAACGCGGCCCAGTCGATCGCCTCGCGTTGCAGCAGGAAGCCGACGTCGGCGAGCACGCGCGGTCCGCAATCGAGCCGGTGGCTGTAGGTCGCGTGGACGATAAGGTGGGCGAGCATATCTTCGACGCAGGGGAAACGGATTCCCTCGATCGTCACCGCGCGCTCGCGCACCACCTGATCCCGCGCCGTGGGGGCAGCGTGATCGAGCCGACCGGGCAGCTCCCACAAGCGATGATGCAGTTCGAACATGGTCCCGCGCGGCGCGACCAGCGGCGGCAGGTGCTTGTCGAGCCGGATCAGGTCGGCCAGCGCCAGCTCGGCTGCGAAGGGCTGGGAATAGCCGTGCTGCCTGAGCAGGTCCCATGCGGCAAGAGCCGTCTCGGGATCGAGCAGCAGGTCGACGTCGAGCATCGGGCGCTGCGCCGGTTCGGGATAGGCGTGGCGGGCAAGCCAGGCCCCCTTGAGCGCGATCGGGCGGTAGCCTGCCGCGTCGAGCAGCTCGACGCAGGCGCGCATCTCGGCCTCGCGCACCATCGCGCGTAGCGCTGCATGGCGGTGCGCGGCCTGCCAGCGAGCCGCGATCGGCGCGGGAATGCGGGTATCGCCACGATGCTGGACGTGGAGCAGTGGCTGGAGCAGCGTTGCCCCGGCCAGCGCGTCGAGCCGGTCCCAGTCCGCCTCGCGCAACGCCGCGACGTCAGGGAAACGGACCGTGCCGTAAAGATCGAACAGGACGCGCCGCAGCGCCGCGACGTCCATCAGCGCGGGATCAGTTGGTCTTCTTGGGCACCGTGAACGTGCCCGTCACCCGACCACCGCTGGTCGACGATCCGACCGGGGCGCCGACCGCCGAGGAGCCACCGCCAGCGCGTCCGTCAACGCTGGACAACCCGCTGGCGAGGTCGATCACCAGACGGCCGCCGTTCAGCGTATCGCCACCACGCCGCAGCGCGACATTGCCGGCCATGGTGATGATCCGGCGGTTGAAATCGTAGATCGCGACATCGCCGCGCGCGTTTTCGCTTCCGCGCGTCACTTCGACCCCGCCGGTCGCGTCGATCCGCTGGATCTTCAGCGCTCCGGCATCGGTATAGGCCAGGGTCGTCCGTGCCGCGCGCAGGTTGAGGTCGGCCTGGGTGATCGCCACGTTGCCCGACAGGACCACGCGGTTCTGCTTGTCCTGCAACTCGATCCGGTCAGCGGCAAAGTTGACCGGCGCATCGCTGTTGTGCCCGGCGATCGCCTGGGCGTCCGTCTGACTGATCGACAGCATTGCCACGGTGCCCACGGCAAGTCCGATGCCGAGCGAGCGCAGCGCGATCGAGAGAAGCGATTGTCCGGCCATCACGGCTTCCTGAGCTTGCCCGGCGTCATCAGCAGGCGGGCGTTACCTTCCAGCGCGACGGTGCGCGCATCGAGATCGGCCACTATCCGGTTGGCGCTGAAAGTGCCAGCCGGAATGGCTCCGTTGACCCCGCCGCCGCCGACCACCTTGCGGGTCTTGAGGTCGATCGCGACATTGCCCGCGGCCAGACGATAGCCGTCGGCTGCGGTGAACAGCACCTCGCCCGGAACGGTAACCTCTTCGCGATCATAGTCATAGGCGCCGTTTGCGGCGGTCAGTTCGGCCGGGCCATCGCTCATGCGGATCCGCGCGGCAAGGTTGTCCATCCGCACCACCGGTTCGCGCGCACTCTGCTGCACGGCATTGCCGGCGGTCACCGTGAAGGGACGGCCCTGGTTGTCGACTCCGCGGTACATTGCGTCGGCCACGCGCACCCGGTCCTGGGTGATCGCAACCTTGTTGCGGTCGAGCAGGAAACTGACCTCGCCCCGGGGGAACAGCGGCTGGACGATCATCGCCGCGACCACCACCCCGACCAGCCCCGGCAGCCAGCGCGCGAGGATGCGGATGCGCCGATCATGCGAACCGCCCGGAGCGGCCCACAAGCGGCGCTTGTCGCGGTTGAAGTCGGCGGCCTGGCTCATGGTTCAGCTCTGTCGGCGCCTGCTCATGACTCGTGGCTGAAGATGTCCTTGTCGGGCCATCCGGCAAGGTCGAGCCGCGCGCGGGCGGGAAGGAAATCGAAACAGGCCTGGGCAAGGTCGGTGCGCCCCTCGCGCGCAAGCCGTTCGACCAGGATCGTGTGCATGGCGTGGAGATAGCGCACATCCGATGCGGCATATTCGCGCTGTGCCTCCGACAGGTCGGGCCCGCCCCAGTCGCTCGATTGCTGCTGCTTGGACAGTTCCTTGCCGAGCAGTTCGCGCACCAGGTCCTTGAGGCCATGACGATCCGTGTAGGTGCGGACCAGCTTGCTGGCGATCTTGGTGCAGAACACCGGCGCGGCGGTGACGCCCAGGTAATGTTCGATCGCGGCAAGATCGAAGCGGGCGAAGTGGTACAGCTTCAGCCGGTCGCGATCAGCCAGCACCGCCTTGAGGTTGGGCGCGGCATAGTCCGATCCGGGCCGGAAGCGGACGAGATGCTCGTCGCCCCGCCCGTCGGATATCTGCACCACGCAGAGCCGGTCGCGCGGGGTGATCAGCCCCATGGTCTCAGTGTCGATCGCGATCGGACCAGGGGCGAGGACGCCAGCGGGGAGATCTTCTTCGTGGAGATGGACAGCCATATGGCGAAGGTGCTTAGGCCGATAAATGCGGGGAGGAAAGCCCCGAGAGGCGGCAAGGAGCGACAGGACGATGGGTAACAGCGATGCCGTTCCGCAAAGCTGGCGCGCCGCGCTCGATCCTGTGCTGATGATGCCCGAGGCACGGCGGCTAGGTGGATTCCTCAGCGCCGAGGAGGCAGCGGGAAAAGCGATCTATCCGCCGCGCGGGCTCCGCCTTGCCGCGCTGGAACTGACCCCGCTCGATGCGGTCAAGGTGGTGATCCTCGGGCAGGACCCCTATCACGGTGCGGGGCAGGCGCACGGCCTGAGTTTTTCGGTGCAGGACGGGATCAAGGTGCCGCCCAGCCTGGTCAACATCTACAAGGAACTGGAAAGCGACCTTGGTCTGCCGCGCCCTGCGCATGGCAACCTGACGAATTGGGCCAGGCAAGGGGTGCTGCTGCTCAACGCGTCGCTGACGGTCGAGGATGGCAAGCCCGCAAGCCACGCGGGCAAGGGCTGGGAGGCGATCACCGACGCCGTGGTGGCGGCCGTTGCCGCCAAGGCTGACCCTTGCGTGTTCATGCTGTGGGGCAGCCACGCCCGCAAGAAGGCGGCCAATGTTCCCGGCCTTGGCCGCGACACGCACCACCTCGTCCTCACCGCCCCGCACCCCAGCCCGCTGTCAGCCCATTCGGGCTGGTTCGGCTCCGGGCACTTCAGCAAGGCCAATGCCTTCCTCGAGGCGCGGGGCCGGGGCGTTGTGGATTGGCGGGTCTGAGGGTCGAAAATCGCGATGGATATTGATTGCCGTCTTGTCACTTACGGCACGCTTTCGCCGGGCCGTCCGAACCATGGTCAACTCGCCATGCTTGGCGGAGAATGGAAAGTCGGGGCAGTGCGCGGACGCCTGGTTGAGCACGGCTGGGGTGCGACGTTGGGCTATCCGGCGCTGGTACTGTCCAGCGACGCAGACGCCGGGGTGATTGCCGTCGATCTGCTTGAATGCCGCGATCTGCCGCAACACTGGGCACGGCTCGACGCCTTCGAGGGCGCTGAATACCGACGGGTGCCGGTGTGGGTGGAGCTTGACGGTAAGGTGGTTGAGGCCTGGACCTACGTCGCCGCCGCCTGAATCCGGCCGAGCATCGCTTCAGCCAGCATGGCACCAAAGCGCGGGCCTTGCTCGGGGTAGAGGTAGGGTTCGATCAGCTCCGCCTCGATCACTGCCAGTTCGCCGCTGTCGAGCCGGACCATGTCGATCCGGGCATAGAGCGGCGGTTGGGCAAAGGGCAGCGCGGCCATGACCGCCTGGGCGGCGGCACGGTCGGCGGGGGCGGGGTCGAGCGGAACCTCGCTGCCGCCGTAGAGCGACTGGATGCGGTAGTCCCCCTCGGCGGCGCGCTTGATCAGGGCGTGGCTGAACTGGCCGTCGATGAAGATGAAGCTCAGTTCGCCCTCGTGCTGGATCGCGGGGAGGAAGGGCTGGATCATCGCGGGCTGATCGAGCCGCCATTCGGCGGCGGGAGGGTTGGCGCGGGTAAAGCTGTCCTGTCCGATCGCGCCTGCGCCGACGCGGCGCTTGACGACCACGCGGTCGGTGGCGAATTGGTCAAAAGCCTGGGCGATTTCCGTCGGCCCGGCGGACCCGGGCCAAAGCGTGGGGATCGAAGGAACCCCCGCTTCGGCCAGTTCGCGCAGGTAAAGCTTGTCGGCGTTCCAGCGCACCACCTTTGCCGGATTGGCGACCACTACCCCGGCAGCTTCCAGCGTGTCGAGGCGGGTCAGGAACTCGTCCTTGGCCTCGGTGTAGTCCCACGGCGTGCCGAGATAGGCGAGGTCGAACCCGGTGAGCTGATCCAGCGGCGCGTGCCAGTCGATCGCGGTAACCTCGCCTCGTGCGCCCAGCCCTTCGCGCAGTGCGCCGATCAGCAGGTCGTGCTCGAAAGCGTCGGGGCGGCGCAGCGGTGAGCCGGGCAGGGTGGTCGGGCAGGCGAGGAACGCGATCTTCATCGCCGCCCGTTAGGTGTGCTTTGTCGAGATGGAAAGCGCGAAACGGCCTAGCGTGGCAGTTCGCTCACCCCCATCAGCACCTCGTCGACCGCGCGGGCGGCCTGGCGGCCTTCGCGGATCGCCCAGACGACCAGCGACTGGCCCCGGCGCATATCGCCGCAAGCGAAGACCTGCGGGTCACTGGTGCGATAGTCGATCACATTGGCGGCGACATTGCCACGCGCGTCGAGATCGACCCCGGCCTGGTCAAGCAAGCCCTGCTTGCGCGGCCCGGTGAAACCCATGGCCAGGAAGATCAGGTCGGCCTTGAGCGTGAACTCGCTGCCCGCAACTTCCTGCATTCGACCCTCGACCCATTCGACCCGGACGCAATCGAGCCCGGTGACCTGGCCGTCGCTGCCCGACACGCGCTTGGTCAGGATCGCCCAGTCGCGGTCGACCCCTTCCTCGTGGCTCGACGAGGTGCGCAGCTTCATCGGCCAGTCGGGCCAGGTCAGTTGCTTGTTTTCCTGTTCGGGAGGCTTGGGCATGATCTCGATCTGGGTGACCGAAGCCGCGCCCTGACGGTTCGAGGTGCCGACGCAGTCACTGCCGGTGTCGCCGCCGCCGATCACCACGACGTGCTTGCCCGCTGCCGATAGCGTGCCGCGCGGCGCGGCGCGGACTTCTTCGTCTCCGGCGTTGCGCTTGTTCTGCTGGGTCAGGAACTCCATCGCCAGTCGCACGCCCGAAAGCTCGGCTCCGGGGATTTCGAGGCGACGGGGTTCTTCCGCGCCGCCCGACAGGACCACCGCGTCGAAATTCTCCTTCAGCGATGCAACCGATATGGTTACGCCAACCTCTGTCGAAGTGCGAAACTGGACGCCTTCTGCCTCCATCTGCACCAGACGGCGGTTGATCAGGTGCTTTTCCAGCTTGAAGTCGGGGATGCCATAGCGCAGCAGCCCGCCGACCCGGTCGTTCTTCTCGAATACCGTCACCGAATGACCGGCGCGCGCCAGTTGCTGGGCGCAGGCCATGCCCGCCGGGCCTGAACCGACCACCGCGATCGACTTGCCGGTGCGCTTGCCGGGCACCTGCGGCACGATCCAGCCTTGCTCCCAGCCCTTGTCGACGATCGCGCATTCGATGCTCTTGATCGTCACCGGCTGGTCGATGATGTTCAGCGTGCAGCTCGCCTCGCATGGGGCGGGGCAGATGCGGCCGGTGAATTCGGGGAAGTTGTTGGTGCTGTGCAGCACTTCCAGCGCGCTGCGCCAATCCCCTTCATAGACCAGGTGGTTCCAGTCGGGGATGATGTTGTTCACCGGACAGCCGTTGTGGCAATAGGGAATGCCGCAGTTCATGCACCGCGAAGCCTGCGCGCGCAGCGCCGGTTCGGCGTGGGGAACGACGAATTCCTTGTAGTGCTTCACCCGTTCCTTGGGATCGTCATAAGTGCGATCCTGCCGGTCAAGCTCGAGAAAGCCGGTTTCCTTACCCATTGTTCTGACCCTTATTCCGCGGCCACCGAGGCGGCTTCAAGCCGCTCGGCCTCGAGTTGCTTGAGCGCCTTGGCGTAGTCGCGCGGCATCACCTTGACGAAATGACTGACCGTGGTCTGCCAGTCGTCGAGCAATGCGCGGGCACGCTTCGATCCGGTGTGAAGGTGGTGGCGTTCGAGCAGCACGCGCAGCCGCTCGCCGTCGTGGCGCAGCATATCGCCCATGCCAGCGTCGCTGGCACTGACGGTGCGCTGCTGCGGACGACCCGCGCCGTCTTCCTCGTCGCGATCGGCGCTCACCGGCAGCAGGTCGACCTGCGCCGGGTTGCACAGCTTTGCGAAGACGCCGTCGGGATCATAGACATAGGCCACCCCGCCCGACATCCCCGCGGCGAAGTTGCGCCCGGTCTTGCCCAGCACGGCAACGACGCCGCCGGTCATGTATTCGCAGCCGTGATCGCCGCAGCCTTCGACCACGGTGACCGCGCCCGAATTGCGCACGGCAAAGCGTTCACCCGCCACACCGTTGAAGAACGCTTCGCCCGCGATCGCGCCGTAAAGCACGGTGTTGCCGACCACGATGTTCTCTGTCGCCTCACGCTCGACATGGGGCGGCTGGCGCACGATCACGCGGCCGCCCGACAGGCCCTTGCCGACGTAGTCGTTGGCATCGCCCGTCAGGTCGAGCGTGACACCATGGGCCAGAAACGCGCCGAAGCTCTGCCCGGCAACCCCGGTCAGTTTGATCTTGATGGTGTTGTCCGGCAGCCCGGCATGGCCATAGCGGCGGGCAACCTCGCCCGACAGCATCGCCCCGACGGTGCGGTTGACGTTGATCACCTTGCGCTCGATCACTACGGCCTGCTTCGCATCCAGCGCCTCGGCGGCAGCGGCGATCAAATCGTTGTCGAGCGCCTTGTCGAGCCCGTGATCCTGCGTGCTTGACCAGTTCAAACTGGGGCTGTCGCCCAGCGGCACCTGATGAAGGATGCGGGAAAGGTCGATGCCGCGCGCCTTCCAGTGATCGATTGCGCCGCGCATATCGAGGCGGTCAACCCGGCCGACCATTTCCTCGACCGTGCGGAAGCCCAGCTCGGCCATGATGGCGCGCAGTTCTTCGGCGACGAAGAAGAAGTAGTTGATGACGTGTTCGGGCTGGCCGGTGAAGCGTGCGCGCAGCACCGGGTCTTGCGTCGCCACGCCTACAGGGCAGGTGTTGAGATGGCACTTGCGCATCATGATGCACCCGGCGGCGATCAGCGGGGCGGTGGCAAAGCCGAACTCGTCCGCGCCAAGCAGCGCCGCAACCGCCACGTCGCGCCCGGTGCGCAGGCCGCCGTCGGCCTGAACGCAGATGCGCGAACGCAGGTTGTTGAGGATCAGCGTCTGCTGGGTTTCAGCCAGGCCGATCTCCCACGGGCTACCCGCGTGAGTCAGACTGGTCAGCGGCGAAGCGCCGGTGCCGCCTTCGTAGCCGGAGATCGTGACATGATCGGCGCGGGCCTTGGACACGCCGGCCGCGACCGTGCCGACGCCCACTTCGGAGACGAGCTTGACCGAGATCCGCGCGCCGTTGTTGACGTTCTTCAGGTCGTGGATCAGCTGGGCCAGATCCTCGATCGAATAGATGTCGTGGTGCGGCGGCGGGCTGATCAGGCCGACGCCGGGGGTCGAATGGCGGGTCGCGCCGATGGTCTTGTCGACCTTGTGACCGGGAAGCTGGCCGCCTTCGCCGGGCTTGGCGCCCTGGGCCATCTTGATCTGGATGTCGTCGGCGTTGACCAGATATTCGGTGGTCACGCCAAAACGCCCGCTGGCGACCTGCTTGATCGCACTGCGCATCGAATCGCCATTGGCCAGCGGCTTGAACCGGGCCGGATCCTCGCCGCCCTCACCGGTGTTCGACTTGCCGCCGATGCGGTTCATCGCCACGGCCAGGGTGGTGTGCGCTTCCCAGCTGATCGAGCCATAGCTCATCGCCCCGGTGGCGAAACGCTTGACGATCTCGCTTGCCGGTTCGACCTCGCTGATGTCGATCGGCTTGTCGGCATTGCGGAACGCCATCAGCCCGCGGATCGTCAGCATACGCTGCGACTGGTCGTTGATCGACCTGGCGAATTCGGCGTAGTTCTTGAAATCGCCCGCGCGCACCGCGTGCTGCAGGTTGGCGACGTTCTCGGCGGTCCAGGCGTGTTCCTCGCCGCGCAGGCGCAGGCCGTACATCCCGCCGACGTCGAGCATCGACTTGTAGATCGGGTTGTCGCCATAGGCAGCCTGGTGGCGGCGGACGGTTTCCTCTGCGACTTCGGCCAAGCCCACGCCCTCGATCGTGGTCGCGGTGCCGGTGAAATACTTGTCGATGAACGCGCTCGACAGGCCGACCCCGTCGAAGATCTGTGCGCCGCAGTACGACTGGTAGGTCGAGATGCCCATCTTGGACATGACCTTGAGGACGCCCTTGCCGATCGCCTTGATGTAGTTCTTCTTGGCCGCCTTGGCCTCGATCGGCAGCTCCTTGCGCTGGCGCAGGTCCTCGATCGTCTCGAAGGCGACATAGGGGTTGATCGCCTCGGCGCCGTAGCCCGCCAGCACGCAGAAGTGATGGACCTCGCGCGCCTCGCCGGTTTCGACCACCAGTCCGGTCTGCATCCGCAGGCCCTGGCGGACGAGGTGCTGGTGCACCGCGGCCGTCGCCAGCAGCGCGGGCATGGCGATCTGCTCCGGCCCCTGGGCGCGGTCGGACAGAATCAGGATGTTCTTGTCGGCCAGCACCGCCTCGGTCGCCGCCCAGCACATTTCCTTGATCGCCAGTTCAAGCCCGGCGGCGCCATTGGCGGCATCCCAGGTCATGTCGATCGTTTCGGTGCGGAACGCGCCATCCAGCGCCGCCTCGACCGAACGGATCTTGGCAACCTCGTCGTTGGTCAGGATCGGCTGGTCAACCTCGAGCCGCTTGTGCGTGCCCGCTTCCATGCCCAGCAGGTTGGGGCGCGGGCCGATCATGCTGACCAGGCTCATCACCAGTTCCTCGCGGATCGGGTCGATCGGCGGGTTGGTGACCTGGGCGAAGTTCTGCTTGAAGTAGTCGTAAAGCAGGCGCGAACGGTCCGACAGCACGGCGATCGGGGTGTCGGTACCCATCGAACCGAGCGGATCGTCGGCATTCATCGCCATCGGCTCAAGGAAGCGCGAGAGGTCTTCCTGGGTGTAGCCGAAGGCCTGCTGGCGATCGAGCAAGGTGGTCGTTTCGATCGGCAATTGCGCCAGCTCGGGTTCGATCAGGTCGAGATCCTTGAGCTTGTACTGCGCCTGCTCGAGCCATTCCTCGTAAGGCTGCTCCGCGGCGAGCTGGGCCTTCAGCTCCTCGTCCTCGATGATCCGACCTTCGGCAAAGTCGATCAGCAGCATCTTGCCGGGCTGAAGCCGCCACTTGCGGACGATGCTTTCTTCCTTGATCGGCAGCACGCCGCTTTCCGAGGCCATGACCACCAGGTCATCGTCGGTGACGAGGAAGCGCGCCGGGCGCAGGCCGTTGCGGTCGAGCGTCGCGCCGATCTGGCGGCCGTCGGTGAAGGCCACGGCGGCGGGGCCATCCCACGGCTCCATCAGCGCGGCATGGTATTCGTAGAAAGCGCGGCGGCTGGCATCCATCAGCGGATTGCCGGCCCAGGCCTCGGGAACCAGCATCATCACCGCGTGAGCGAGGCTGTAACCACCTGCCAGCAGCAGCTCGAGCGCGTTGTCGAGGCAGGCGGTGTCAGATTGACCGTGCGGGATCAGCGGCCACATCTTGTCGAGATCGGGACCGAGCAGGTCCGATTCCATCGTGCGGCGGCGTGCGTTCATCCAGTTGACGTTGCCGCGCACGGTGTTGATCTCGCCGTTGTGGGCGATGAAGCGATAGGGGTGCGCCAGCTTCCAGCTGGGGAAGGTGTTGGTCGAAAAGCGCTGGTGAACGAGGCCCAGCGCCGAAACACATTCAGGATCGCGCAGGTCGTCGTAGAACGAGCCGACTTGCGTTGCCAGCAGCAGCCCCTTGTAGACCAC
>JAFEEP010000615.1 GCA_018241045.1 Pseudomonadota bacterium
AGTTCTGCGGCTACCAAGCCATTGATGACAACGATGGCAAACAGCATGCGAAGGCATTCCACGACGCCTGGTTGCAGAACATGCCCGCACACCTGCGTATATCGACTCAGAAACTCATTCAACGATTGTTCCCGCGCTTGGAATCTGTGTGGTCAAACTGGTACTACTCCGGAGAATCGTTGCAGGGATGGAGAGCCGAGTTGCGGGTCTGCGTTCCCGACATCTTTCCTGCCTACTTCCGGCTGTCTCTGCCCGCAGGGGCGGTAACGCGTGCAGACGTCGATGCACTGCTCGCAGCCGCCAATGACTCTTGCGCCTTCGCCAGCATCCTGCGTAGTGCACTGGGACAAAAAACTGCCAGCGGGACGTCGAAGGCTCGGGCATTGCTTGAGCGCCTCATGGACCATGTCCCCGACGGGCTCGATGCATCGCATGTGCAGACCGTTATCGACGCCCTGCTGGATATGGGCGACGAACTGCTCGTCCGAACCGACAGGATTCCAGGCGAGTTTGACTTTGGCAACGAGTTGCGCGTTGCGCGCGTGGCCTATCACCTGCTGAAGAAGGTCGACCACGCCGACCGTTGCAGGGTGGTCTCAACGGCCCTAACGCAAGGCAGGGCACTGCGCTGCGGCCAGCGCCTGGTCGGGTCACTGGCTAGCGAAGTCGATAAAGAAACCAAGGGTGAAGGCGGACCAGCGCTCGTTCGGGCGGAGGATGTGGGCGGAATGAAATCGGCGTGGATGTCGCGTGTCGAGGTCCTTTCCAGCGAACCGACCTTCATCAACCACCCTTCATTAGCGGTTCTTCTCAGTGGCTGGAGTCACTGGGGCGGAGAGGCGCAGGCCAGGGCCTGGTGGGCAACAGCCGCGAACACCGACGAAGGGCTCACCAAGCTCATCGCAGCGTTTCAGTCCGAGTCGACGTCGCATAGCTTCGGGGACCGCGCCGCTCGCGTGCACCTGCGAGTCAATCCGAAGGCTGTCGCTCCCTATGGAGATGCGCAGGTCATGGCTGCACGCCTCCAGACAATGCTCGATGCAGGACAGGTAGCCCAGGAGTATCTGCCGGCAGTTCGACAGTTCGTCCTCGAGTGCGAACGTATGAAGGCTGGCAAGGACCCAGAGTCCTTTGATTTCGATGATTGAACAGGGGGAAAACTTAATGACCGACACAACAACCCCGATAGCTCCAAGCCCCCAGGTGGCGGCACCTTTGGCGTCCTTGGCGGCAGCTGCACCGAGGCCTCGCGACCTTCGCGCTGAGCTGGAGGAACTGGTCATCAAGGACCTGCTCGGACCGGCAGGCGGAGCCGACGAGGAGGTCGATGAACCACGAGTGTCCGACCGTTACCTGGTTGGCACCCTAGCGCCGAGGCGCACCGTGGTCTACGCCGCCGAGTCCGATTCACTGGCATCAGACGGCGCTGGGACAGTTGAGGATGGCAACGCCGATGACCTGGCGTTGCCGATTGACTCTCTGGCGCCCGCCGCCATCGGCCTGACCTGTACCGTCAACGGCAGCAGCACCCAGCTGGTCGTCACGCCCCGATGGGGACGCTATGCGCGGGAGAAGAGCGCGACAGCGACCACCGACAAGGGCAACCCCAAGACGGTCTGGAAGCGCTACCCGATGGGCGGCCAGCCGGTCGTGGTTGACCTGGCCGAGGGCGATATTCCGGCCAAGCCCGCTGACCCGACGCAACCCGATGTCGTGATTCGTGGCCGAGCCCGGAAGCTCGACGGCGATTGGGTGGTCAGCCTGTTCCTTGTGAACGCGCAACCGTCGGCGAGTCGCCGTCCAAAGGATGACGAGCTGCTGTTCCAGCCCGAACTGGAAGTTTCCGCGCCGGATGGGGCACCTGTGTTCCAGAAGCGGCGACGCCGTTCCGGTGCGGCATCCGACGAGCAGGTGCGTCTCGAGATGCTGTACCGCAAGCATGTGGAGTTCGCCAGCGGGCACGGCGTTGCGGTCAACGCCGAGGTGGCATCAGGTGACCCACAGAAGGCATGGCTGTTGAAAACCCGCGTGACACCGACCTACGAAGTGCCGATGACGACGCCGCCGACGGCAGACGACAACCCGGCGTTGGCAGACGTGGTGCTGGACATGAAGCGGCTCGCCGAGATGGACGAGGCTGCGTTGTTTGCCTCACTGCGCGCGCTGACCCTGGCCTACACCGAGTGGATTGCCACCAACCGTGCGCGCATCGACGTCAAGGCCGATGGCCTGGATGAGTTCGAGGCCACCGCTCGGCAAGCGCTGGACGACTGCCAGGAGGCTCAGCAGCGCATCGAGGCCGGCATCAAGCTCCTGGAGACCGATACCGCAGCGCTGCGCTCCTTCCGCTTCGCCAACCAGGCGATGTGGCAGCAGCGCATTCATGCGCTGTACTCGGAGCGGCGGCGCGCCGGCTCGAAGCAGACGCTGGAGGAGCTGGACCTGCCCGAGAACCGCAGCTGGCGGCCATTCCAGCTCGCCTTCGTGCTGCTCAACCTTCCGGGCGTCACCAAGCTGGACCACCCGGACCGCAGCGAATCGGCCGCCGCCATCGCAGACCTGCTGTGGTTCCCCACAGGCGGTGGCAAGACCGAAGCGTATCTGGGCCTGACGGCTTACACGTTGGCGATGCGCCGCCTGCAGGGCGTGGTGGGCGGGCGCTTGGGCCATGCCGGTGTGGCGGTCATCATGCGCTACACCCTGCGCCTGCTGACGCTGCAGCAGTTCCAGCGGGCTGCGGCACTCATCTGCGCCTGCGAAATGATTCGTCGCGACGATAGCGCGACCTGGGGTGCCGAGCCCTTCCGCATTGGGCTGTGGGTGGGGCAACGCACGACGCCCAACTCGATTGACGATGCGCATGAGGCCATCCTGCGCACGCAAGGCGCAGGAGCTGGCCGCGGAACTGGGTCGCCGCTGCAGTTGACCAACTGCCCGTGGTGCGGTTGCGAGGTCAAGGCTGGCCAGGACGTAACCGTTGAGACCTACAACCGCGGTCGCGCCCGTGTCTTCACCTTCTGCGGCGACCAGCTAGGCCGCTGCGACTTCAGCCGTGCCAAGTCTCCGGACGAGGGCATTCCGGTCCTGACCGTGGACGAGGAAATCTATCGACGCCTTCCCGCGCTGTTGATTGCCACGGTCGACAAGTTCGCCCAGATGCCCTGGAATGGGCGCACCCAGATGCTGTTCGGGCAGGTGGACGGGTACTGCCCACGCCACGGTTTCACCTCGCCCTGCATG
>JAFEEP010000616.1 GCA_018241045.1 Pseudomonadota bacterium
CTTGACCAGTTCGATGTGATCGACATTGACCGTCGGCGGCGAGCCATAGCGACCAGTCAGGCCGGGCAGGCCGTCGACCATGATCGCGTTGCGATCGTCCCCGCTCGACTTGAAGCCGCGCAGGGTGATGTCATAGCCCGTGTTGCCCGACTTCTTGACCCCGGTCATGTAGTTGTAGAGGTCGGACAGCGACTGGGTTTCGAGCGACTTGACGAAGGTTTCCGAATAGCTCGAAACGGTGAACGGGGTGTCGAGGACGCGGACGTCCATCTTGGTCGCGCTCTGCGCCCCGGTATTGACGAAGCGGCCGGTGACGACGATCTCCTGACCTTCTTCTGCCTCCGATTGCGGCTCGGCGGCGGATTGCGCCTGATCGGCGCTGTTGGAGGCAGCCGTCGCGGCGGAGGCAGGCACGAGCCCCGCCACAACAAGCGCGAATGCCAACGTGTTTCTGCTGATCATCTCAAATCCCTCCCGTTTCCAATCGCACGAATGATTTTCCTTCGACCTCAATCGAAGGAGTTGATTCCGGTTGCCGGCTGCACGTCCGGCTGGAGCTGCGGTGCTTGACCCGCCAAGGCCGCATCGAGCCTCGAGCGGTCGAGCGCGCCCTCCCAGTTCGCCACGACCACGGTGGCGACGGCATTGCCGATGAAGTTCGTCAGGCTGCGGCATTCGCTCATGAAACGGTCGATCCCCAGGATCAGGGTCAGACCCGCCACCGGGATCGAGGGCACGATGCTGAGCGTGGCTGCAAGCGTGATGAACCCCGCCCCGGTAACCCCGGCCGCCCCCTTGGAGCTGACCACCGCGACAGCCAGCAGCATGGCGATCTCGCCCCAGCTGAGCGAAATTCCGCAGGCTTGGGCAATGAACATCGCCGCCAGGGTCATGTAGATGTTCGTGCCGTCGAGATTGAACGAGTAGCCGGTCGGCACGACCAGCCCGACAACGCTTTTGTGACAGCCTGCCGCCTCAAGCTTGCGCATCAGGTCGGGCAGCGCGGCTTCCGATGACGAGGTGCCCAGGACCAGCAACAGATCGTCACGCAGGTAACGCAGCAGTTGCCAGATCGAAAACCCGTTGGCCCGAGCCACAGTGCCCAGCACGACCGCGACGAACAGGAACGATGTGCCGTAGAAGCAGGCGACCAGGGTTACCAGGTTGGTCAGCGACGACAGGCCATATTTGCCGATCGTGAAGGCCATCGCGGCGAATGCGCCGACAGGTGCCGCGCGCATCACCAGCGCCACAGTGCGAAACACCACGTGGTTGAGCTGTTCGAACAGGCTGAGCACCTGCGCACCTGCGCTGCCACTGCTGGCCATCGCGACACCGACCAGCACCGCGACGACCAGCACCTGCAAAACATTGCCTTCGGTTAGCGCCGACGAAAGCGTGGTCGGGATCATGTCGAGCAGGAAACCGGCGATCGTCTGATCGTGAGCCTTCGCGACATAGTCGGCGATGGCCGCCCCGTTCAGCGTGGCCGGATCGATCATCATCCCGCGGCCCGGTTGGAGGGTCAGCGCTACGGCCAGGCCTATTACGAGCGCCAGCGTCGACAGCGCGATGAAATAGGCGAAGGCCTTGCCGGTCACCCGGCCAAGTCCGCCAAGATCGCGCATTCCGGCGATGCCGGTCGCCACGGTTAGGAAGATCACCGGCGAAATCACCATCTTGATGAGCTTGACGAACGCATCGCCGAGAGGCTTGAGGCTCGCGCCGAACTCGGGTGCGATCGCGCCGATCAGTATGCCGCCGACGATCGCGACGATGACCTGTGCGTAGAGCGAACTGGCTAGACGCCGCCGTGGACGGCCACCGTGCCGCTGTTCCGCCGCTCCATGCATCATCCGACCCCATTGTGGATGGTCGAAGTAACTCTCCGACCTCTCTTGCGGCCAATGATGCCAGCACTTGGCACAAAGGCGAAATAATAGTCATCATCATGATTTTTCTATATTTTTAGAAAAATTGCCCTATCAAACTGTGCGATTTTCCGCCTATACATCGTCATAATGCGTGATAATCCACACAAATGTTCACCGAACTAGTGCCGAGTCGCCACCCCCCTCGCCGGACCCGGCATCTCACGCTGCTCGTGGTGCTGATTCTGGTGGTTTTGGCAGTGTTCGGATCGGCCTATCGGCTCAATCGATCGGGCGCCGAAACGACGACAAAGCGCAGCGCCAATATGCGCGCCCAGGCTGCTGCCGCGCTGATCACCAGCGAGTTTCAGAAGTATCGTATGCTGCCACTGGTGCTGTCCGACTACCCAGATGTCCAGGGGGCAGCGGAAAGCCCCTCACCGGCAAGCATCGCTCGCCTCAACGCAAAGCTCGAACAGATTGCGCGCCGGACCGATGCCGCGGTCATTTATGTGATCAATCTCCGCGGCGAGACGATTGCCGCATCGAACTGGCGCAGCGGCAACTCATTCGTTGGCCAGAACTACGGATTCCGCCCCTATTTCACCCAGGCACTGGCCCACTATACGGCGGAGCAGTTTGCGCTTGGAACAGTCAGTCGGCACCCCGGGTTGTTCCTCGCGCACAGGCTGACGGGCGGCAAGGGCGTGGTGGTCGTCAAGGTCGAGTTCGATCGGATCGAGGCGGCGTGGGCCCATCAGTCAGGGCCGACCATCGTTCGCGATGCCAACGGCGTGGTGATCATGTCGAGCAATCCCGAATGGCGAATGCGCGCCACCCGCCCCCTCTCACCCGAAGCCATTCACGCCATCAGCGCGGCGCGGCTCTACGGAACACCGCTCCCCCCCGCGCTCGCTCCCGACATCAAGCTTGACGAGCCCGGATCGTCGGCATCTGACCCCAGACGCCAGCGTTTCATGATTTCGACCGTTCCCATCCCGGTCAGCGGCTGGTCGCTGACCACGCTCGAGCCACTCGCACCGGCATTTGTCAGCGCTGACGCGCGGAGCCAGGCCATCGCCCTGATTGCCGCGCTGCTTGGACTTACAGTTTTTAGTCTGGTGGTCCGGTCGAGCGATAGGACCGCCTTGCGCCTTGCGGCCCAGCAGGAACTCGAGGGGCGGGTCGAGCAGCGCACGACCGAACTGCTCGAAGCCAACAACAAGCTGGTCCATGAATACGCCGTACGCGAACGAAACGAAGCGAAATTGCGTGCCGCGCGCGAGGAACTGGCTCAATCGAACCGGCTGGCCACGCTAGGCCAGATCACCGCCGGTGTCTCGCATGAGATCAACCAACCGCTGGCCGCGCTTCGCACCTTTGCCGAAAATGCCATCATCATGATCCGCGGCGACAAGTGGCGCGAAGCGTTGCCCAATCTCGAAAGCATCGTCGCGCTTTCGGCGCGGATTGGTGAGATTACCGGAGAATTGCGCACCTTCGCGAGGCGCGACGCAGGACGCGGGCCGGTGCGGATCTGCGATGCGATCGATGGTGCGTTGCTGCTGATAGCGGACCGCCTACGCCAGACCGGAGTGACCGTTGCTCGCGCGGGCGAGGCCACCAGCACGCTTGCTGCTGCCAACCGGATCAGGGTCGAACAGATTCTCATCAACCTTCTGCAGAATGCACTCGATGCCCTTGATGGCATCGACAATCCGACAATCACGATCGCGACCACCACCGATGAAACCACCGTGACCATCACGGTCAGCGACAATGGTCCCGGGATCGGGCCGAAGGATCGCAAGCTGCTGTTCAAGTCGTTCGCAACGCAGAAACCCGGCGGCCTTGGCCTTGGCCTGGTGATCTCGCGCGAACTGGCGCGCGAAGTCGGCGGCGAACTCCTGTTCCAACCCTCCGGCTCCCGCCGCGGCGCCGCATTCCTGGTACAGTTGCCCAAATCATGACGTTCACACCCCCCGGCACCATCGTTCTGGTCGACGACGATCCCGTCGTCCTTTCCGCCACACGGCAATCGCTCGAACTGGCCGACATCGCGGTACGGGCCTTCGAAACCGCCGCAGAAGCGTTGCTGATCATCGACGCCGACTTCAACGGCGCGGTCATCACCGACATCCGGATGCCGGAAATGGATGGATTGCAACTGTTCGCCAGGATCAGGGCAATCGATCCGACCATCCCGGTCGGCTTCATTACCGGCCACGGCGACGTCACAATGGCGGTAGCCGCGCTGCAGGATGGCGCGCACGATTTCCTCACCAAGCCGTTCGCCAGCGCCCATCTGATCGCCAGTGCACGACGAGCGATCGAACGTCGCCAATTGGAACTCGACAACCGGATACTGCGTCGGCAGGTCGACCAGGAACCGCAGACCTCGCCGATGATCGGACAAACCCCCGTGATCCTCCGCCTGGTCGAGACGATCTCGCGAATTGCCGGATCAGAAGTCGACGTCCTGATCGAGGGTGAAACAGGCGTCGGCAAGGAGCTTGCCGCAATCATGCTCCACCGCCGCGGCAAGCGGCGCGCGCAACCTTTCGTCCA
>JAFEEP010000617.1 GCA_018241045.1 Pseudomonadota bacterium
GAATTGACCGGGCTCTATGAAGGACTGCCGGTGGGCGAGAAGTTTTCGGCGCCGAGCGGAACCCTGCCCGACCGCATCCGCCTGTTCCGCTCGCCCATCCTCGACGAATGGATCGCGCGGGGGGACGAGAGCCTTGAGCATCTGGTCGCCCATGTCGTGATTCACGAGGTCGGGCATCATTTCGGGCTGTCGGACGCGGATATCGACGCGCTGGAGGCGAGCGCCTAGACCTGCGGCGCGGGGGCTGGCACAAGCAGCCGATGCGCAAGCCCCTGCTATTGCTCACCGCCCTCGCCGCCGCCCCGCTCGCGGCGCAGATGCCGCCGCCCAAACCGGGGGATGCCCCCTCTCCGACGGAGATCGTGACAGCGGCGCCCAAGGCGGACTGGGCAGCGATCGACCCCAAGGACCTGCTGGTGATGGACCTTGCCCCGGATGACAAGGGCAGGGCCCGGCGGGTGGTGATCCAGTTGCTGCCGCCGCCGTTCTCGCAAGGGTGGATCGGCAATATCCGCAAGCTGGCGGCGGCGCACTGGTGGGATGGGCTCGCCGTGGTGCGGGTGCAGGACAACTATGTCACCCAATGGGGTGATCCCGATGGGGAAGACAAGGCGAAGGCGCGGGCGCTGCCGAAGGGTTTGGTTGAGGTGCCGCAGAGTGAGTATGCGTCTGAGGCCAATCAACGTTCGATCTGCGGAGCGCCTCGCAGCAACGACGAGACGTATTGCGTACAGGCCGAACCGGGCATTGTCTTTGCCACAGACGACCTGAAGCTCGACATCTATGCGAACTCTGTCGGGTTCGATCATGGTTGGCCCATCGCCTTTGGAGACCAGAAGAGCTGGCCCGTCCACTGCTACGGCATGGTCGGCGTTGGGCGCGATATGCCGCCCAGTACCGGGACCGGGGCCGAGCTCTACACCGTGATCGGCCATGCGCCGCGTCAGCTTGATCGCAACATCGCGCTGGTCGGGCGGATCATCGACGGGATGGAGTTCATGTCCTCGCTCCCGCGCGGGCATGGGCCGCTGGGGTTCTACGACCTGGCGCAGGGGGATGAGCGGGTGCCGATCGTGTCGGTGCGGCTGGCGACCGATCTCGCCAGCGACAAGACGCTGCCGGCCTACGAATACCTTTCGACCGAAAGCGCCAGCTTCGCCAAATATGCCGATGCGCGGGCGAATCGGCGCGATCCGTTCTATATCCGTCCGGCGGGCGGGGCGGATGTGTGCAATGTTCCGGTGCCGGTGCGGCGGGTGAAGCCTTGATCTGGGATCACGCGAAGGCACGAAGATATTCCGCACCTTCGCGTGATGCCGAGCCATGACCGAACGGATCACCCACACCGGCCCGCTGTGGCGCTGGACCGGGGCCAGCGGGAGCGGGACGTGGCATTTCCTGACGATCGACGGCGCGGCGGGCGAGGCCTTGTCCGGCACGGCGCTGATGCGGCGGCTGGAAAAGTCGATCGGCGGGTTCGGATCGCTCAAGGTCACGGCGCGGATCGGGGAGACCATGTTCAAGACCTCGCTGTTTCCAAGCAAGGAACTGGGTTGGCTGCTGCCGGTCAAGGCCGCAGTGCGCAAGGCCGAGGGGGTGAGCGAGGGCGATGTGGTGGAGGTGGTTCTGACCGTTTGACGCTGCGTGGATTCGATAGGGCGAATTGGTTCGCGCGGAGGCGCGGAGAAGAATTGCGCGGAGGCGCAGAGGCGTCACACTCGCGGCGCAGCCGCTCTCTGTCCTGACCCTGGCGCCAGGCGCAGCGAATCGGCTTCGCCGTCGGTCGCACCTCTACGCGCCTCCGCGCGAACAATCTTGCTGACACCGCTTTGCCCAGCCGCTCGGGCCGCGATCAGTTCGATCCGGTTGCCGAAGGGATCGTCGACGAAACCGCGCGTAACACCCGCCAGTTCGTCATCAGCGCGCACCGGATGGCCCGCCGTTTCGAGCCGGGCGACCAGTGCGGAATAGTCACTGACGATCAGAGCCGGATGCGCCTTCCGCGCCGGGCGAAAGTCGGCCTCGACGCCGAGGTGCAGCCGGACCGCTCCCACTTCGAACCAGCATCCGCCGCGCGCCGCGCCGGGTATGGGCTTGGACACTTCGGGAATATCGAGCAGTCCGGCGTAGAAGGCCCGCGCCCGGTCCTCGCCGCCCACCGGCATCGCGATCTGGACATGGTCGATGGCCACGACCGCCACGGTTATATGCGGTCCGCCTGCGCCACCGCGTCGCTCGCCCGCAGCGCCGAGACGATCCGCGTCAGGTGCGCCAGATCGCTCACCTCAAGGTCGATCTCGTAAGTACCGAACAGCTCGTCGCGGCTGGTGTTGGCAAGGTGGATGATATTCGCGCGGTTGCCCGCGAATATCCCGGTCGCCTCGGCCAGGGTGCCGGGACGGTTGTGCAGCACCACCCGGACCCGGCCGACCGCGCCGGTAGTGCGTTCGCCCCACGACAGGTCGAGCCAGTCGGCATCGACGCCGCTCGCCAAAGTGAGGCAGTCGATCGCGTGAACCTCCACCCCCTTGCCCGGCAGGCGGATGCCAACGATGCGGTCGCCCGGGACCGGGTGGCAGCATTCGCCAAGGTGGAAGGCGACCCCCGGGGTCAACCCCTTGATCGAGATCGCGCGTTCCTGCTTGGGCCACCGTTCGGGTTCGGGCAGATCCTTGGCGCTGCCCGGAACCAGCGCTTCCATTACCTGGCGATCGTCGATCTTGGCGGTGCCGATGGCGACCATCAATTCGTCTTCGCTGGCCAGTTCGAGCCGCTTTACCGCGTCCCTGATCGCCTTCTTGCCGATCTTGCTGGGCAGGCGCTCGACGATTTCCTCGAACAGCTTGCGCCCGATCGCGGCGACTTCCTGCTTTTCCTTCTGGCGCACGGCACGGCGGATTGCGGCGCGGGCCTTGCCGGTGACGACGAAGCCGAGCCAGGACAGCTGGGGTGAGGCGGTGCGGTTCTTGATGATCTCAACCACGTCGCCGTTGGCAAGCTGGGTGCGCAGCGGCATATGGCGACCGTTGATCTTGGCCCCGACGGCGAAGCTGCCAAGGTCGGAGTGGACCGCATAGGCGAAGTCCACCGGAGTAGATCCCTTGGGCAGCTGGAACAACTGACCCTTGGGAGTGAAGGCGAAGATCCGGTCCTGGTAGATCGCCAGCTTGGTGTGTTCGAGCAGTTCCTCGGCATCGTGGCTGGCATCGACGATCTCTATCAGGTCGCGCAGCCAGCCGACCTGCCCGTCGGGCTGGGCGTCCTGTTTGTAGGCCCAGTGCGCGGCGAGGCCGAATTCGTTGAGGTGGTGCATTTCCTGGGTACGGATCTGCACCTCCATCCGCATCGAATTCTCGAAGATCAGCGCGGTGTGAAGCGAACGATAGCCGTTCGACTTGGGGGTGGAGATGTAATCCTTGAAGCGGCCGGGAATCATCTGCCAGGTCTGGTGCAGCACGCCCAGCGCACGGTAGCAATCCTCGACGCTGTCGGTCAGCACGCGAAATGCCATGATGTCGGTGATCTGTTCGAAGCTGACGTGGCGTTCGGCCATCTTTTTCCAGATCGAATAGGGATGCTTTTCGCGCCCCGAAACTTCAACCTTCAATCCCGCTTCGGCCAGAGCCTGCTTGATCGACAGGGCGATTGCATCGACCTGCCCTCCCTCGCTCGAACGGATCTGGGCGAGCCGCCCGGTGATCGTGGCATAGGCCTCGGGCTCCAACTGCTCGAAGGCGAGGAGCTGCATCTCGCGCATATATTCGTACATTCCCACCCGCTCGGCGAGGGGGGCATAGATATCCATCGTTTCGCGGGCGATGCGGCGGCGCTTCTCCTCGCTCTTGATGAAATGCAGGGTGCGCATATTGTGCAGCCGGTCCGCCAGCTTGACGAGGAGGACGCGAATGTCCTCGCTCATCGCCAGGAAGAACTTCCTGAGGTTCTCGGCGGCGCGCTCGGTCTCGCCCATCGCCTCGATCTTGGACAGCTTGGTGACACCGTCGACCAGCCGGGCAACCTCGGGACCGAACAGCTTCTCGATCTCGGCGGTGGTCGCAAGGGTATCCTCGACCGTGTCGTGGAGCAGCGCGGTGATGATGGTTTCCTGGTCGAGCTGTAGCTCGGTCATCAGCCCCGCCACCTCGACCGGGTGGCTGAAATAGGGATCGCCGCTGGCCCGCTTCTGCGTGCCATGCTTCTGCACGGTATAGACATAGGCGCGGTTGAGCATCGCCTCGTCAGCCTCTGGCTCGTAGGCAAGGACACGTTCGACGAGTTCGTACTGGCGCAGCATCGCCGCATAAATGGCGGGACGAGAGGGAAAAGCGCAAGCGAAAGGTTGCGCGAAGGGTTGCCACCGCATCACGCTTCCCCCAACCTGTCCCGGTGCCGGGTCTGCCTTCCCTCCACGCCGTAGCCGCGATCGCGGTGGCCGTGGCGATGTTCACGGCCTTTGCGCGCGGGCGAATGGCAGCCGAAATCGTCTCGCTGCTGACGATCTGCGTGATCGCGCTGGGGCTATATGCCTTTCCCATGCCGGGGATGTCGCCCAAGGATGGGCTGAGCTTGGCCTTCGAGGGATTCGGCCATCACGCGCTGATCACGATCTGCGCGCTGATGGTGCTGGGCCGGGGACTGGTGGTGACCGGCGCGCTCGACCCGGCGACGCGGACCCTGACCCGGGTGTGGCGGATCAATCGGCATCTGGGACTGCTCGTCACCCTGCTGCTCGCGCTGTTCGCCTCGATGCTGATCAACGATACCCCGGTGCTGGTCCTGCTGCTGCCGATCCTGGTCCAGTTGAGCCACAGCGGCGGCATGGCGGCTTCGAAGACGCTGATCCCGGTCAACGCCGCAATCCTGATCGGCGGCATGGCGACGACGATCGGCACCTCGACCAACCTGCTGGTGATCTCGATCGCCAACGATCTGGGGATGCAACCGATCGGGGTGTTCCACTATACCAGCGTGGTTCTGGCCGCCGCACTGGTTGCACTGCCCTATCTGTGGCTGGCGATGCCCCGGCTGCTGCCCGACAACTCACCTGCCGCCGGCCATGCCCCGCGCCGGTTCGAGGCTGCGCTGCGCTTTGCTCCTGGCTCATCCTCGCTGGGGCGGACCTTTGCCGAGATCGCCGCAAACCTGCCGCCGGAGGTAACGGTCAGCAGCTTTCCGCAGGGGGCGTTCACCGCGCAATCGGTGCTGGCGATCATCGCCACGCCCGAACAGATCGCCGAGACCGCGCGGATCATCCAGGCCGAGGTCGCCGTGCCCGACCGCCTTGCCGAACTGCGCGCTGCCGCATCGCGCGCGGGCGAGGACATTGCCGTTGCCGAGATGGTGGTCGCCCCGGATTCGCGGCTGATCGGGCACGGGGTCGATGGCATGGGGTCCAGTGGAGTGGTGATCTTCGGGCGCGATCCCGTCCCCGCGCGGGGCCTCGCCGCGCCCGCACCGCAGCGCGCGACCTTCGGGGAAGGCGATGTGCTGCTGGTGATGGGAACCGACGACAGCCTGGCGCAATCGGCCCGCGACGACGGGCTGCTGCGACTGGTCGGCGGCAAGGACCTGCCGCGCACCGCCAAGGCGCCCTTGGCCCTCGCGATCATGCTCGGCGCGGTCGGACTGGCCAGCGTCGGGCTGGTGCCGATCGCGATTTCGGCGCTGGCGGGCGCGGCGTTGATGTTCGTCACCGGCTGCGTCAAGTTCGAGCGGGTCGGACGCGCGCTTTCGGCCCAGGTCATAGTTCTTGTCGCGGCGAGCCTTGCACTGGGCAAGCTGGTGCTGGTCAGCGGTGCGGCGCTGTGGTTGGGGCAGGTGCTGGCCATGGGACTGCAATTCCTGCCAGCGGCGGGCGTACTGGCGGCGATCATGATCTTCGTTACGGTGCTGACCAACTTCGCCTCGAACGCCACCGCCGCGGCGGTCGGCACGCCGATCGCCTTCACGCTGGCCCAGCAGCTTGGTCTGCCGGTCGAACCAATGGTGCTGGCGGTGCTGTTCGGGTGCAACTTGTGCTATGCCACTCCGGTCGCCTACCAGACCAACATGATGATCCTGGCCGAGGGCAATTACGTCTTCCGCGACTATGTCCGCACCGGGGTTCCGCTGGTGCTGCTGATGATTGCCACGCTCTCGACCCTGCTGGTCTGGCGCTACGGCCTGTAATCAGCTCCAGGTTGCTTCGGGCGGCAGGCTCATCAAAATGGCATCGATGTTGCCCCCGGTCTTGAGGCCGAACAGCGTGCCGCGATCATAGACCAGGTTGAACTCGGCATAGCGCCCCCGCCACTCCAGTTGCTGGCGCTTGTCGGCATCGCTGAACGGCGTGGCCATGCGGCGGCGGACCAGCGGCGGGAACGAAGCGAGGAAGGCTTCGCCGACATCACGGGTAAAGGCGAAATGCTCCTCGAACGCAGCTTGATCGGCGCATTCGAGATGATCGTAGAAGATTCCGCCGACCCCGCGATGAACCCCGCGATGTGGAATGTAGAAATAGTCGTCGGCCCACTTCTTGAACCGCGGATAATAGTCCGCATCGTGGGCGTCGCAGGCGGCCTTGTAGGCGGCGTGGAAGTCCCGCGTATCCTCGGCATAGGGGATCGGCGGGTTGAGATCGCCGCCGCCGCCGAACCAGGCCTTGGTCGTGGTCAGGAAGCGGGTGTTCATGTGGACAGCCGGAACGTGCGGGTTGGCCATGTGCGCGACCAGGCTGATGCCCGTGGCGGTGAAGCCAGGGTCATCCTCAGACGCGCCATTGATGCTGGCGGCAAAGCCGGGGGCAAAGCGGCCATGAACGGTCGAGACGTTGACCCCGACCTTTTCGAACACCTTGCCCTTCATCAGGCCCCGGGTGCCGCCGCCGGGCTGGGCGTTGCCCTGTTCCTCGCGATTCCAGCTCTGGAAGTCGAACCGTGCGGCGCTCCCCGCTTCACCTTCGATCGCCTCGAACTCGGCGCAGATGCGATCGCGCAGGCTTTCGAACCAGAGGCGGGCGCGGGCGGTGGCGGGGGTCCAGTCAGTCATGAGCGGCCCTTGCCAAGCCCCGCGCCATCCGGCAAGGGAAAGCCCATGGTTCCCTTTTCGTTCGCAGGCACGGAATTCGCGCTGGTCGGCGAACGCGCGCTGTTCTGGCCACGGGAACGGGCGCTGCTGCTGGCTGACCTGCATCTTGAAAAGGCCAGCTTCTTTGCACGCCATGGCCAGATGCTCCCACCCTATGACAGCCGCGAGACGCTGGAGCGGGTGGCGGGTGCGATTCGCCTTACCGGCGCACGGCGGGTCTATTGCCTGGGGGACAATTTCCACGATGTCGAAGGGCCGGACCGGCTTGAACCCTATGCCGCCGGGATGCTGGACGCGCTGACCCGTGCGGTCGACTGGGTGTGGATCGCAGGCAATCACGATCAGGGCCGGGTGCCCTGGGGGACGGCGGTGAGGGAACTGGAACTGGCCGGGATCGTGCTGCGCCATCAGGCCGAGGCTGGCGAGCCGCGCGCCGAACTGTCGGGCCACTACCATCCGCGTTTGCGGGTTTCGGCGCGTGGAAAGATGATTTCGCGCCCTTGCTGGGTGGCGAGCGAGCGCAGGCTGATCCTGCCCGCCTTCGGCGCGCTGACCGGCGGCATGGACGCCGCC
>JAFEEP010000618.1 GCA_018241045.1 Pseudomonadota bacterium
CGAACCGCATCGACGTGGCTCGCTAGAAAGTCAGGAGAGATCGCCTGCGCAAAGCCGATGCCCTGAATGCCGGGAAAATACTGGTCCAGAGCCTGGCGCTCCGCATGCTTCCGGAAGTCCTCCCGGCTGACGAACTCGAGGACATCAAAGAAACTAGCCGTACCGCGCAGAACCTGCTGGTAGGTGGCCATGCGGCGCTCGATCAACCCAACCGCCTCCCGTGCTCGAAAATCGAAATACATTTGCTGGCGCCCTTGGACCGACTGAACAGCCAATTGGTACAGAGCAGCACTAACGCAGAGCCCAGTCGCAAGAACCGCCAGAGGCGCAAAAGTGGAGGAGCGGTGAGTCGAATTTTCTGATTTTTTCATTCTTCTACAAAAATGCTTCGCAAACCGTGAGATTTTACATCCCGTCCGTTTCTCATCAGTGTCACCTTGATGCTACTGAAGGCAAGCGCTAGTTAGCCATCGAAACCCGGTTCCGCCCGCTCTGCTCGGCGGCATACAACGCTGCATCTGCACGCTCTACGAGCCGACCCACACCTACACCCCTTGCTGCTGGGTGCGCCTTCTGGACACAGGACGAAAGACGCCGATTTGTCAAATGCGAGGGCGGTCGAACATCTGATGGTTCTGCCAGCGGTGGCAAAGTAGCGCCCGAACGGCGGGTTCGCCCGGGAAGGAGCCCCCGAGACTTTGCCTCAGCGACCGTCAGCTTGGGGTCGGGAGCACGTATTCGCTGGATGGAAAAGCTGCCGTTCGGCGCGATCAGTACCTGAAAGGCAGGTTAGCGCCAAGTTGCTGTCCGTGTCAGCACATTCGGCCAACGGCCGTTATGGCCGAAGCAGAGACGGCCAGCATCAAAATTTGACCGGCAGGTTCAGGATCGGAAAGCCGCCATTTGGCTTGCGAACATCATCAGACCGCTGTGGGTCGGATCCAAACGACAGCGGGATTACAGAGCCGACATTCGCGGGTCCGGCGAGCGCTGGCGCATGAACGGCAGCTAAGGCCGAGTTGTGTGAATTGGCCTCCCGGCAGGTTCCGGAGTAGAGCAGTCGTTCGTACGGCTGCTTTCCGGAATCACCGAATCATAGCAAGTGATGTCTTCCTTGCTCACGTCCGGGCCAACGAGCCGTAGTGACCAGGATTCAGGGTGCTGCTGGCCAACGCCCTCCTCAAGGTATCGGGGCCAGCCAAGCCGGCAAACAAGGGCACACCGCGCAACGGTTTTTCGCTACGACCTATTGATCACCTGAAGCAAGCTGTCCCCCAATGTCCGTCGGTGTTGCCGACAACATGCCCAGGTAGCCAAGACCTTCAAGGCTACGGCGCGTTGCGACGCGCCGGTCGTTCTTCTTCGCCAAGCCGTTCGCGGCGTTTTCTACCACCCCCTGGGGCAGTCACAGCCCCGGCGGGCCGTGCTGCCTCCGATTCATTCGAGGACAACACCATGCCTGTCACCCATCCATCCAAGACGCTGTATCGCATCGACGAATGCCCCGACCTGATGGCCGACGGCTGCATCGGTGACGAGAACGGCAACCTGGTCTTTCTCTCGATCTGGGCGCGCGACACGGCCGTCCAGGAATTCCTGGCCCGCCTGACCTTGGGCCGCGATGAACAGGGACTGGATCAGTTCCATGTCATCACTGAGCAGGGCGCGAGCGTCCCGGTTTTCGTCGGTAACGTCGAGAACCTGGAGAAGCGCATCACCCGCGCCTACCGCCGCACGTTGTTCGGCTCACTGACGAACGTGTGGCTGTTCGACCGTCGTGCCGTGAAGCCCGACAAGGCCAACGCCAGCGCGCTGGCGCTTCTGCCGCGCGAGAGCGCATACCGGCTCGACCGGCTGTGGTCGCTGGTGCGGGACACCTGCCCGCTGCCGCTGCTCGATCACTGGCGCGACATCGTGCTGGAACTGTTGCAGACGCGGTCGATGCTGACCCGCCTTCCGTTCGCCCTCGGGCCATTGGAAGGCCACCGGCTCGCCATCGACGTACCGGCACTGACCCAGGCGCTAGGCAGCCTGATCCGCAGCAACGTGCTCACCACCGACGCCTCCGGGCACCCGATCGCCTCCGACCTGCCGCTCGAAGCGGTGGCCTGAGGTCTCCGCACCGGACGTGCGCTCCTGCATGTCCGCTTCCCTCCATCGATATGCCCAGGAGATTCCCATGGCACTCATGTTCCCGCGGCTCGCCCGCAATTTCGTCAAGAACGGGTACTTCCCCACCGATGAACCCACGCTCGAAAGAGCGCTCGCCGCACTGGCACCCGCCGACGGCCCGATGTGCATCCTCGATCCCTGCGCCGGCGAAGGCGTGGCGATCGCCGAAGCCGCGCACGCCCTCGGGCGCGAGCAGGCCAAGGCCTTCGCCGTCGAGTACGACGCCGAACGCGCCGCACACGCACGCGGACTCGTCGATCGCTGTATCCACGGCGACCTGATGGACACGCTGATCTCACGCCAGACCTTTGGTCTGCTGTGGCTCAACCCGCCCTATGGCGACCTGAGCAAGGACGCCAACGGCAACATCGGCTACCAGGGTCAGGGTCGCGCCAGGCTGGAGAAGCTGTTCTACCAACGCGCGTTGCCGTTGCTGCAGTACGGCGGCGTGCTGGTCTTCATCGTGCCGTCCTATGTCCTCGATGCCGAGCTGGTCGGATGGCTGACGCGCCATTTCGCCGAGCTGCGCATCTACCGTGCGGTGGAGACGCAGTTCAAGCAGGTGGTGATCTTCGGTCGCCGGGTTCGCCAGCGCGACCAGGCATCGGATTCGGTCAAGGCCGTGCGCGGTTTGCTGTTGCAGATCGGGCAGGGCGACGCCGAAGCCGAGGAACTGCCGCTGGATTGGCCGTTCCTGCCGTACTCCGTCCCCGCCAGCTCGGCCGAGCCGGAGCACTTCTATCGTGTGACGATGGAGCCCGAGCAGTTCGCCGACGAGGTCGGTCGGCTGCAAGGGCTCTGGCCGGCGCTCGATACGCACCTGGGCGCCGCGCAGCAGTCGCTGCGCCCGCCGGCGCGGGTCTTGTCCCACTGGCATCTCGCTCTGGCCTTGGCCGCGGGCGCGATCTCCGGCGTGGTGAAGTCCAGAGCCGGGCGCGTGCTCGTCGTCAAAGGTGATACCCACAAGGAGAAGACCCTCCAGACGGAATACACCGAACGCGACGACGGCTCCGTCGCCGAGACGCGCATCCTCACCGACAAGTTCGTGCCGGTCATCCGTGCCTGGGACATGACGCCAGGTTCCCCGACAAGGGGCGAGGTGCTGACCATCCGCTGACCGTTGTTCCCTGACGGCTCGCCGTCGTTTTCATCCACCCACCGGGGTCATGTCGCCCCGATGGGGTGCCGTGGCCCCCTTCTTCCAGAAGGAGAAACCACCATGGCACTCGCAGTCCTCAACCTCGCTTCACAGGCACGCTTTTCACCCGGACAGGTGGTCATGACCACCGGCGTCGACGAGCTGGTCCGACAGGGCCGGCTCAACCCCACGCCCTACCTGCGCCGCCATCTTCATGGCGACTGGGGCGACCTCAGCGGCGACGACCGGCGACTGAACGACGCCGCGCTCGCGTCCGGCGAGGATCGTCTGTTCTCGTCCTACCAGGTCATGCCCGACCTCAAGCTCTGGATCATCACCGAATGGGATCGCAGCGTCACCACGCTGCTGCTGCCCAGCGAATACTGATCCGCATCCGACGGCCTTGCGCCGTTCCTTTCTTCCCAACCCGGGGCCTGTCATCGCCCCGTGGGGGAGGTGCATGCCCCATTGCCTTGGAGCATCACCATGTCCCCCGATCTTGAAACCATTCCCGAAACCGCTCTGCAGGGCGACCTGCTCGAAGCGGCCGCCTCTCCTCTCATCCTTAGCCTGCAGGACTTCGTGTCCGAATTCGGCGACGAGCTGCTCGACTCGCTCAATCGCGCCAATCCTCCGGTCTACGCCGGACAAGCGCGGGCGCATCGGCAGATCGTCCTCGCGAGCCTCAAGCGCAAGCTGTTCCAGGCGCAAGCCGATATGGTCCATGCCGTCACCGAGCTGTTGGTCGACCGCGGCGAACGCGCCGCGATCGTCAACGGCGAGATGGGCTGCGGCAAAACGACCGTCGGCATCGCCACGGCCGCCGTGCTCAACGCCGAAGGCTACCGCCGCACGCTGGTGCTCTCGCCACCCCACCTGGTCTACAAGTGGCGGCGAGAAATCCAGGAGACGGTGGCCGGCGCCAAGGTCTGGGTGCTCAATGGCCCGGATACGCTGCTCAAGCTGCTGAAACTGCGCGAGCAGTTGGGCGTGCCGGCAGGCGGCCAGGAGTTCTTCGTCCTGGGCCGCGTGCGGATGCGGATGGGCTTCCACTGGAAGCCCGTCTTCATCCGGCATCGGAGTCACCACGGCGACGTGGCGGCGTGCCCGGACTGCGGCCATGTCATCACCGACCTCGACGGCGAGCCGGTCAACCCGGTCGAGCTGGAAGCCGAGGAGTTCCGCCGCAAGTGCAGCCAGTGCGCCGCACCGCTGTGGACGCTGATCCGTCCGAGGGGCCTGTCCGCCAGCGACCAGTCCTCTTCCGTGCTCAAAGCCTTGAAGCGCATCCCGACCATCGGGGAAGTCACCGCGCAGAAGCTGATGCAGAAGTTCGGTGACGCCTTCCTCGCGTCGATGCTCGGGGACAACATCCACGAGTTCATCAACCTGATGGACGACCGCGGCGAGCTGGTCTTTTCGGACCGCCAGGCGCACCGAATGGAGCGCGCGATGGCGAACATGGAGTTCGGCTTCGGCGAGGGCGGCTACCAGCCGTCCGAGTTCATCAAGAGGCAGCTTCCCCAGGGCACGTTCGACCTGCTCATCGCCGACGAGGCGCACGAGTACAAGAACGGCGGCTCCGCCCAGGGCCAG
>JAFEEP010000619.1 GCA_018241045.1 Pseudomonadota bacterium
ACTCCGACGGCCGCGCCCGCGGCGTGGCGACCATCCGTCCCGACGTCACCGACGCCGAGCTGTTCGAGATGCACCAGGCGGGCGTGCGCGGCGTGCGGTTCAACTTCGTCAAGCGCCTGGTGGACTTCACGCCCAAGGACGAGCTGATGGAGATCGCCGGCCGCATCGCCAAGCTCGGCTGGCACGTCGTCATCTACTTCGAGGCGGTGGATCTGCCCGAGCTGTGGGACTTCTTTACCGCGCTGCCGACCACGGTGGTGGTGGACCACATGGGCCGCCCCGACGTGGGCAAGGGCGTGGACAGCGAGGAGTTCGCGCTGTTCCTCAAGTTCATGCGCGAACACCAGAACGTCTGGAGCAAGGTTTCCTGCCCGGAGCGCCTGTCGGTCACCGGCCCGAAGGCGCTCAATGGCGAGCAGGCCGCCTACCGCGACGTGGTGCCGTTCGCGCGCCGCGTGGTCGAGGAGTTCCAGGACCGCGTGCTCTGGGGCACCGACTGGCCGCACCCGAACCTGAAGGACCACATGCCCGACGACGGCCTGCTGGTCGACTTCATCCCGCACATCGCGCCGACGCCCGAGCTGCAGCAGAAGCTGCTGGTGGACAACCCGATGCGCCTGTACTGGCCGGAAGAAGCGTCCAAGTAACTTGCGGGACAGGCCAGAAATTGCGCGGCAATTTTGCACTGTCCCCAACCGATGAAAGGAACACCATGGCACTCGACAAACCCTACAAGGACGTGCCCGGCACGACCATCTTCGACGCCGAGCAAAGCCGCAAGGGCTACTGGCTGAACCAGTTCTGCATGTCGCTGATGAAGGCCGAGAACCGCGAGAAGTTCAAGGCCAACGAGCGCGCCTACCTCGACGAGTGGGCGATGAGCGAGGAGCAGAAGCAGGCCGTGCTCGACCGCGACCTGAACCGCTGCATTGCGCTGGGCGGCAACATCTACTTCCTGGCCAAGATCGGCGCCACCGACGGCAAGAGCTTCCAGCAGATGGCGGGCTCCATGACCGGCATGACCGAGGAAGAGTACCGCGACATGATGATCAAGGGCGGCCGCTCCGCCGAAGGCAACCGCTACCTCGGCGAGGACGGCGACGCGCAGCCGCGGCATCAGCCGCAGGGCAAGGCTCATGAGCCGCAGCAAGCTGCGGCGGGCAAGAAAGTGAATTGAACATGGCCAAGATCACCGCATCCGTCTACACCTCGCACGTGCCGGCCATCGGCACCGCGATCGACCTGGGCAAGACGCAGGAGCCGTACTGGCAGCCGGTATTCCAGGGCTACGACTTCTCCAAGCAGTGGATGAAGGACAACCAGCCCGACGTCATCTTCCTCGTCTACAACGACCACGCCACCGCGTTCAGCCTGGACCTGATCCCGACCTTCGCGATCGGCACGGCGGCCGAGTTCCAGCCGGCCGACGAGGGCTGGGGCCCGCGCCCGGTGCCCAAGGTCATCGGCCACCCCGAGCTGGCCTCGCACATCGCGCAGAGCGTGATCCAGCAGGACTTCGACCTCACCATCGTCAACAAGATGGACGTGGACCACGGCCTCACCGTGCCGCTGTCGCTGATGTGCGGCCAGCCGCAGGCCTGGCCCTGCCCGGTGATCCCGTTCGCCGTCAACGTGGTGCAGTACCCGGTGCCGAGCGGCCAGCGCTGCTTCGCGCTGGGCCAGGCGATCCGCAAGGCTGTCGAGTCCTTCGACCAGGATCTGAACGTGCAGATCTGGGGCACGGGCGGCATGAGCCACCAGCTGCAGGGCCCGCGCGCCGGCCTGATCAACCGCGAGTGGGACAACGCCTGGCTGGACAAGCTGATCGCCGACCCGAAGGCCGCCGCCGCCGTGCCGCACATCGACTATGTGCGCGAGGCCGGCAGCGAAGGCATCGAGCTGGTGATGTGGCTGATCGCGCGCGGCGCCATGGCCGACGTGGCCGGCGGCCCGGCGCCGAAGCTCGCGCACCGATTCTACCATGTGCCCGCGTCGAACACCGCCGTCGGCCATCTGATCCTCGAGAACCAATAAGGAGTCCACCATGACCATCAAAGTCGCTCTCGCCGGCGCCGGCGCCTTCGGCATCAAGCACCTGGACGGCATCAAGAACATCCCCGACGTCGAAGTCGTCTCGCTGATCAGCCGCGACCTGGCCAAGACCCGGGAAGTGGCCGACAAGTACGGCATCAAACACGTCACCACCGACCTGAACGAATCGCTGGCGATCAAGGAAGTGGACGCCGTCATTCTGTGCACGCCCACGCAGATGCACGCCTCGCAGTCCCTCGCCTGCCTGAAGGCCGGCAAGCATGTGCAGGTCGAGATCCCGCTGTGCGACGTCTACAAGGACGGCCAGGCGGTCGCCGCGCTGCAGAAGGAGACCGGCAAGGTCGCCATGGTCGGCCACACGCGCCGCTTCAACCCCAGCCACCAATGGGTGCACAAGAAGATCCAGGCCGGCGAATTCAACATCCAGCAGATGGATGTGCAGACCTACTTCTTCCGCCGCACCAACATGAACGCGCTGGGCCAGGCCCGCAGCTGGACCGACCACCTGCTGTGGCACCACGCCGCCCACACCGTGGACCTGTTCGCCTACCAGGCCGGCAGCGCTATCGTGAAGGCCAACGCCATCCAGGGCCCGATCCACCCGACGCTGGGCATCGCCATGGACATGAGCATCCAGCTCAAGGCCGCCAACGGCGCGATCTGCACGCTGAGCCTGTCCTTCAACAACGATGGCCCGCTGGGCACCTTTTTCCGCTACATCGGCGACACCGGCACCTACATCGCCCGCTACGACGACCTGGTTACGGCCAAGGAAGAGAAGATCGACGTGTCCAAGGTCGACGTGTCGATGAACGGCATCGAGCTGCAGGACCGCGAATTCTTCGCTGCCATCCGCGAAGGCCGCGAGCCCAATTCCAGCGTGCACCAGGTGCTGGACTGCTACCGCGTGCTGCACGACCTGGAGCAGCAGCTCGGCTGAGTGACACTCCTTTTTTGACTGCCCGCACCCTTTGCAGGGGTGCGGGCATTTTTTCATCTCAAAGCAGCTGGGCTGCCGCCTCCAGGCACTGGCGCAGCCAGCGATGGGGCGGGGCCTCTTGGTGTCGGCGGTGCCAGATCATGTACATCTGCACCGCGGGCGTGGGCGTTGGAACGGCGCAGGTGGCCAGCCCGCGCAGCAGGCTGCGGTGCAACAGCTGGGGTGCCGTGGCCAGCAGCGGGCTACCGCGCACGAACGCGGGCAGTGCCGCAAAGCCGGGCACCATGACGGCAAAGCGCCGATGCAGGCCCTGCGCCTCCAGCGTGCGATCGATGGCCAGCGCGCGGTACGGCTCGTACACCACGGTGGCATGGTCGACCCCCAGGTATTCTTCCAGGGACGCAGGCGCGGCGCGCGCCGCCGCATCGTAATAAACGCTATAGCTGTCGGAGAACAGGCGCTTTTGCATGATGTCGCTGCCATCGGGGGGGCGCGGGCTGATGGCGATGTCGCATGCACCGTCGCGCAGCATTTCCAGGCTGGGCACGTTCGACGCAATGATGCGCAGCGCCAGCCCGGGTGCCTGCGCACGCAGGGTGCGAGCCAGTGCGGGCAACAGCACCTCGCGCTGGAAGTCGCCCGCGGCAATGGTCACGCAGCCGCGCCAGTGCGCGGGCACGAAGGCGCCGGTCTGCGCAAAGTCCTGCAATTGGCGCAGCAGTTCGCGTGCCTGCGCGGCCAGCGCCTGCGCGCGCGCGGTGGGTGCCACGCCGCGCCCACTTTTGACGAACAGCGGATCCTGGGTGATGGCGCGCAGCTTCTCCAGCTGGTGACTCACGGCCGATTGCGTCACGCCCAGCTCCTGCGCCGCGCCGGTGATGCCGCCCGCATCGACCACGGCGACGAGCAGTCGCAACAGGCGGGCGTCGATGTCCAACCAATCGAAATCACGCATGGGTCTGATGATCCTCCATCGGTTTATTTTTCTCCTCGCGCGCGAAATACTGGCAGTCTCCACCCACCCACGAGGTTTTTCTATGCTCCCCGAGATTGAAGGCACCACGCCGTTCGATAGCACCATGGCGCGGCGCGGCTATGCGCTCAACAAGATGTGCTTTTCCTTCAACCACCAGGCTAACCGCGAAGCCTTCCGCGCCGATCCCGAGGCGTATATGCGGCAATATGGCCTGACCCCGCAGCAGGCAGACGCGATCCGCTCGGGTCAGGTGCTGGCGATGCTGGAGGCGGGCGGCAACGCCTACTACCTCGCCAAGTTTGCCGGTATTTTCGGTCTTGACATGCAGGACATCGGCGCGCAGCAGACCGGCATGACCAAGACCGAGTTCCAGGCCAAGCTTGTGGCCGCCAATTTCCAGTAAACCGCCCTCACCAGGAGACATTGCATGGCCAAAATCATTGGTGCCGTCGGCACCTCGCACATTCCCGCCATCGGCGGCGCCATTCATAAAGGCGTACAGAACGATCCCTATTGGCAGCCTTTCTTTGGCGGCTTTCCGCCCGTACAGCAATGGCTGGGGCAGGAGCGGCCCGACGTGGTGGTGATGTTCTACAACGACCATGGATTGAACTTCTTCCTCGACAAGATGCCTACCTTTGCGGTGGGTGCGGCGCCGCAGTACCTGTCGGCGGACGAGGGTTGGGGCATTCCGGCGCAACCGCCTGTGCCCGGTTGCCAGGATTTGTCCTGGCACTTGATCGAGGCGCTGACCGAGCGCGAATTCGACGTCGTCACCTGCCAGGAGATGCTGCTGGACCATGCGGGCACGCTGCCGCTCAAACTGCTGTGGCCCGAGGGCGATGGCCAGGGGGGCTGGCCGGTGGAGATCGTGCCGGTGTGCATCAATACGGTGCAGTTTCCCTTGCCCAAGCCCGGCCGCGTGTACGCCCTGGGCCGCGCGATAGGCGAGGCCGTGGCCGCATGGCAGAGCGACAAGCGCGTGCTGTTCGTGGGCTCGGGCGGGCTGTCGCATCAGCTCGATGGCAAACGCGCCGGCCACATCAACAAGGGCTTTGACCTGCAGTTCCTCGACAGCATGGTCTCCAACCCCGAATGGGCCACGCGCTACACCAACCATGAACTGGTGGAGCTGGTCGGCACGCAGGGGGTGGAGCTGTTGATGTGGCTGGCGATGCGCGGCGCACTCGTGGCCGCCGGGCCGGGCGTGCGCGAGGTGCACCGCAATTACCACATCCCCATTTCCAATACCGCGACGGCAGTGTTGGCGCTGACCACCTGAGCGCCGCCGCGGCCGCAGCGCGTCAGAACGGCAGCTGACGCGGTGTGGTCTGCATCGTGATCCAACGCAGCTCGGTAAAGGCTTCAATGCCCGCGCGGCCGCCAAAGCGGCCGAAGCCCGACTCCTTGACGCCACCAAACGGCATCTGTGCCTCGTCGTGCACCGTGGGGCCGTTGATGTGGCAAATGCCCGACTCGATGCGCTGCGCCACATTCCAGGCGCGCGCCGTGTCGCGGCTGAACACGGCGGACGACAGGCCGTAGGGGTTGTCGTTGGCGCAGGCGATGGCAGCCTCCTCGCCCGCCACTCGCACAATGCCCTTCACCGGACCGAAGGATTCCTCGTGGTAGATCGCCATGTCGGGCGTGACGTGGTCGAGCAGCGTCGCGGGCATCAGTGTGGAATCGGCCTTGCCGCCGCACAGCAGCTTGGCGCCCTTGGCGAGGGCGTCGTCGATCAGGCGGTTGCAGCGCTGCACCGTGGCCATGTCCACCACCGAGCCGAGCACGGCCGGGCCGGTGCGCGGGTCGGCCAGCGGCAGGCTGGCGGCCTTGGCGGCGAGCTTTTGCGTGAAGGCGTCGGCCACCTTGGCATCGACGACGATGCGCTCGGTGGACATGCAGATCTGGCCCGAATTGGCGAATGCGCCAAAGGCGCAGGCGTTCACCGCGGCGTCCAGGTCGGCGTCGTCGAGCACCACGAACGGGGCCTTGCCGCCCAACTCCAGCACGCTGGGCTTGATGTATTTGGCGCACAGCCCGGCAATGATCTTGCCCACGCGCGTGGAACCGGTGAAGTTGACGCGGCGCACCGCCGGGTGGGCGACCATCGCTTCGACGACCACACCCGCATCCTCCGGCGCGTTGGTGACGAAGTTGACCACGCCCGCGGGCAGGCCTGCCTCGAACAGCGCGTCGATGATCAGGCCGTGCGTTTGCGGGCACAGCTCGGAGCCCTTGAGTACCACGGTGTTGCCGCAGGCCAGCGGCACGGCGATGGCGCGAGTGGCGAGGATGACGGGCGCATTCCATGGCGCCATGCCCAGCACCACGCCGGCGGGTTGGCGCACGGCCATCGCCAGGTTGCCCGGCACGTCCGATGGAATGACCTCGCCGTTGATCTGCGTGGTGAGCGCCGCCGCCTCGCGCAGCATATCGGCGGCCAGGTGCACGTTGAAGCCTGCCCACATCGCCGAGGCGCCGGTTTCGGCGGCCATGGCGGCGGTGAAGTCTGCCGCGCGTGCATCCAGTGCGTCGGCCGCCTTGACGAGATAGCTGCGCCGTTGGTTGGGGCCCAGGCGCGACCAGGCGGGGAAGGCGGCTTGCGCAGCCTCGACGGCGGCCACGGCATCGGCCACGGTGGCCGCGGGCGCGGTGGTGGCGACGCTGCCGTCCAGCGGGTTGTTGCGCACAAAGGTGGCGCGATTGCTGGCGGCTCGGCGCTCGGCGCCGATCAACAGGGAAATGGTGTTCATCAAGAGTCTCCTTGCGGGGTGGGGGAAATGCGGACCTAGTACAGCAACCCGGAAGTAGAGAAACACAATGAAAGCGATGGATTCGTGCCCAGGGCAAGGCGCAAACCACAGCGATAGCCGTAGCTATCGCGAGGATTTGCAACGCCGCCATGGGTGCGAA
>JAFEEP010000061.1 GCA_018241045.1 Pseudomonadota bacterium
CGTCTTTCCCTTCGTCGTAAAGCTGCCCCAGTGGCAGCGGCTCAAAAATCGGTGATGGTTCAGGCCAGCGCAGCGGCCCGCCGCACCTGGTTCCGGCGCAGGAGATTGCGCAGGATCATGGTCAGCGCCGCAGTGCCCAGCGACAGCGCCACCAGCGCCGCCAGCCCCGCATCGAAGTTTCCGGTGGCATCGCGCGCCGCGCCCCAGGCAAACGGCGCGACGAAGGCGCCAATCTGCGAGAACGTGTTGATCGCCGCGCCGCACACCGCCAGTTCCTGCACGTGGAACATATCCGCCCAGTTCGACGAATTGAGCATCGGCATGGCAAAACACACCGCCGCAAAGGCAAGGTAGGCCAGCGCGACGGCAAGCGCCGATGGCGCCGCGAGGATCACCGCCAGCGCCGTGGCCATGACCAACCCGCACAAGCTAGATAACAGCAGACGGTCCCCGATCCGGTCGGCATAATTGCCCAGGAGCAGCAGCGTCACTACGCCAACTATCCCGCCTAGCCCGACAAGGTAGCCGACGTGCGCCGGATCAAGCCCGGTTGCCCCGGCCAGCACGATCGGTGCCGACAGGCTCATCGTGATGACCGTGCCGATCAGCATGATCCCGGTTATTCCGCTGATCAGCACGAGCGGGTTGCGGAACGCGGCCATGATGGTTGCGCTCGGCGGCGCGCCGATCGCCGCTTGCTCGCGGGCAAGTTCGCCAGAAACCCACTGCTTTTCCACGCTGCTTAGCCAGGTCGAGGTTTCCGGGCGGTCGGGCAAGAACAGCAGGACCAGCAGACCGATCAACGCGCTGGGCAGCCCCTGTGCGACGAACAACCATTGCCAGCCGTGCAGGCCGCCGTGCCCTTCAAGGCCGAGCAGCGATCCGGCCATGCCGCCCATCGCCATGGCGGCGAGCGGCGAGGCAATGCAGAACCGGCTGACCGCGCGGCTGCGGTGGCACGGTGGGAACCACACGGCGAAATAGGTGATGACGCCCGGATAGAACCCCGCCTCGGCCACGCCGAGCAGGAAACGCAGCGTGTAGAATTCCATCGGGGTGCGAACCAGCATCATCCCTGCCGACAGCAGCCCCCAGGTGGCCATGATCAGCGCGATCCACTGCGGCGCGCCAAAGCGCACCAGCAGCAGGTTCGAAGGGACCGCGAACAATGCGTAACTCAGGAAGAACAGCCCGCCGCCAAGGCCGTAGGTCGTGGCGCTGAACCCCAGGTCGGCGTTCATCGTCGCCGCCGCGAAGCTGACGTTGACCCGGTCCATATAGGCGAACAGGTAGGCCAGCAGAATCAGCGGAAGGATGCGCCAGAATGCCTTGCGCATGGCCGATCGGCCAATGGGCGATGTTTCGATGTGCCGTGCCGGCATGGTTTTCTCCCAAGCGCAGACACGGCTCCCCGGTGCCGGAAACCTGGGTTTCCGGTCGTCAAAAGACCCTTATCGATGTCTGCAATCCCGACCGCGATAGTGCGATTCCGTAGCGTCAACCGTCAAGGCGACGCAGCGTGAATAAAGCGTCAATAAAGCGTCAATCCGCCGTGCTGGCGACGGTCATGCCTGGTTCGTGGGCGGCGGCAGCAGATCGGGCCAGCCATATTTGTCCCACGCTGCGGCCATGCCGATGCGCTGGGCGAAGGGGATGAACTCGGGGTGCTGCCAGATCTGCCGGATCGGCTCGGCATCAATCCACAGCGCAACCAGCGCGAGCATACTCGCCGCACTGCCATGACCGCCCAGCGCCCTGAACGTAAGGTCGGCATTGCCGGTGAAGATCGCCGGACCCGTGATCGCCAGATCGCCCTTGTCGGGTAGCGTGGCGTAGAGGAACTCCAGCATCTGCCAATAGGCTTGCCGGTCCGCTTCGACCCCGCTGCAAATGCCTTTCGCCGCCATCAGCCAATAGGCATCCATTGCTTCGGCGGGCATAGCACCTGTCCCTGCCGGCGGCATGATGATTGTGTTCACCAGGCGCTGGGTCATCAGATATTGCTCGACGGCCAGGTCGTGCTGACCAAGGCACGCCAGGGCAACGGCGAGGTACATCGAGGGAAGGCCGAGATCGACCACGCGCTGCCCCGCGACGCACGCCGCTTCAAAATCGCCTCGCTTCATGTGAACGGCCCAGACCAGCACATACTTGCGCCCATCGATCGGATCCTGATCGACCGCGGCATCGACATAGGGCGCCGCCTGGTCGATCCGCCCACAATAGATCAGCAACGAGGCAAGTCGCATCGGCACCGCCGGATTGCCCGGCTCGAGCCGCCAGGCATCGAAGGCAAGATCGAGCGCGCCGACCACGTCGCCGTTGATCCAGCGCTCGATGCCGAGGAGCGAGCGCGGATAGCCAAGCGCCGGATCAAGCGCCATCGCCCGCCGCGCGCAGTCAGCCATCCGCGCGATTGCTGCTGCGCGATCGGGGCATTGGGTATAGACCGCGACCATCTGGTGGGCTTCGGCCAGCATGACCCAACATTGAGCAAAGTCGGGATCGAGCGCGAGCGCCTGCTCGAGCAGGCCGATTCCGGTATCGAGAACGCCTTCGCCCAGCACGCGCAGGCATAGCGCGCGTCCCTGCAGGTAGAGGTCATAGGCCTCCTTGCTGTGCGTCGGTTCGGTGAGGACGGGCGGGGGGAGCGGGATGTGCAGGGCACTGGCCAGCGCCCGGGTCACCGCCTGCGCGACCGTTTCCTGCAGCGCGAAAATTGTGTCGAGCGTTCCGTCGAACCGGTCGCCCCAGACTTCGAAGCCCGTTGCGCCGAACACCAAATGAGCATGGATGCGAACCGCTTCGCCCTGGCGCTGGACCGATCCTTCGACCAGATAGGATACCCCCAGTTCTGCCGCGATCCGCGCCGAGGGCAATTCGCTGTGCCGGAAATGGAACGAGGAGGTGCGCCCTGCCACCTGCAATTGCGGCATCCGACCCAGCACCGTGATCAGTTCATCGACCATGCCATCGGCGAAATAGTCCTGTCCGGGTGACGGCGATGCGGAGCGGAAGGGCAGGATGGCGACGCCGCTGCGGTTCTCGGCAGGCGAGGGCAGCGGCGCGGGGGCGAGAAGTACTGGTTCCGCTCCGCGCCGCCGTTCAATCTCCTGCCGCCGGGTCGAAAGCCAGGCGGTGAACGGCTCGCCGAAATCCATCTGGTCGAGGATCGGCTTGCCCAGCGTGGCAGCATCGTCGATATCCGTGCAAATCGCACCGGCACGAAGCGCCACGCTGTTGCGAGTTACGATGAGCGCATCCGGTGCCACGGGACCGAGCAGCTTGCCAAGATCGACCAGGCATTGCCGCAAGCTGGCCCTGGCATGGGAGGTAAATCGCCCCGGCCACAACAGCCTGCTCAGGGTTTCGCGCTCGATCGGTTCACCGCCGGTCAGGCATAGCATGGCCAGGATGGCCCGCGCCCGCTTGTTGGAGATGACGATTTCGCAGCCGTCGGGCTGATAGAGGTGAAACGGCCCCAGCACCGTGGCGCGAGCCACAGGTTCAGCGGGCCAAACGACCAGATTCAGATGGCGTGGCTCCATCCCCTGCTTCTCCCCACGGAAGCAGTCTGCGTTTCCTTGGTTAACAAAGCAAACGCAAATATGGAGGGGGTGGAGCCGCCGCCCTGGTCAGAACTTCACCCGCCCGCTGACAAAGAAACTGCGCCCCGGTTCAGGAAATCCGTCGGTCAGGACGTAGTAGTCATCGAACAGATTGCGCCCGCCTGCGCCGATCTCGATCCCGGGCATGATTTCATAGTCGATCCGCAGGTTGGCGACGATGTAGCTGCCTGTTTCGTAATAGACCGGCGTCGCGGCGGTGGTCGATGTCATCCGGTCAGAGGCGATGTCGACATTGGGCTGCACGCTGAGGCCGGGCAACGGCGTCCAGCTGGCATAGACGAAGGCCTTGTGGCCGGGTACGCCGGTGAGCGCAAAGACCGGAACCGTGGTGCCCGGCGCTGCGCCGGTGATGTCGAAATCGCGGTGGATGTAGGTGTAGTTGGCGCCGAACTCGAAGGTCGGGCTGACCTTGGCGATTACCGATATTTCACCGCCATAGTATTTGCCATCGCCCAGGTTCTGCCGTTGGGTGGTGTTGGCGGGGAAGCCCGCCGGGCGCACCGAGACGATTGCCTGCCGCACGTCGCTGTAGAACAGCGCGCCCTCGAACCGCACCGCGCCGAGCTGACGGCTGGCGCCAAGCTCATAGTTGATTGCGCGTTCGGGATTTAGGCCGGGATTCGATGCGGCGGTGCCGAACTGGGTGCTGAACCGCTCGAAGATCGTCGGGAAGCGCGCGCGCGACGATATGCTGGCGTTGATCCGCGTGTCGGCATCGGGGGTCCAGACCAGTTGTCCCTGGGCGTTGAAGGCATCGGCGTTGCGCAGCGGATAGCTGAAGATCTGCGCTGCGCCGCCGCCCGGCGGGGTGCCGTATTCCTCGGCCTTCCTGAGGTCGCGCCAATCGAAGCTCGCCCCTAGGGTCAGGCTCAGCGCCGGAGTCAGGGCAATGAGGTTTTCGGCGGCGAGGCTATAGGTATCCTCGATGTTGGTCTGCGGCGGTTCGGTCGCGCCCGAGGGGAAGCCCTGCTGCCATTCGACGTGCTTGTCGCGGCGATAGTGCGCCGCAATCGTCAGCCTGTCCGCGCTGCTGACATCGACGCCCAGTTCCGCCGAACCGCCCCAGGCCTTGTCGGCATAATAGGAGTTGAAGGCCCGGCCCAGCGTCTGCGTCGTCTGGGTGCGATTGTCGAACGCGCGCAGCAGGTTGTCGAAGGTGTTATAGTAGATCCGGGTCTTGAGCGTGGCCCGGTCGCCCAGCGCCGTGCTCGACAGGAAATAGAGGCTGTCGATGTTCCACTGCGGCCACGACCAGAAGCGTTGCGCCGAAAGCGGATCGGTCACGTGCAACGGCGCGTTCTTCTGGCCTTCCTGGCGGGTGTAGCTGATCGAATATTCGTCGCTGGCACTGGGCGTGAAGCCCGCCTTCACATTGAGCCGCCAGTCAGCGGTGCGGGAGAAATCGCGGTGCCCGCCATCCTCGACCGACCCGGCCACCGGCTTGTAGCCCCCGGCCAGATCCCAGTGATCCTGGAAGTTGCGCGCGAACGAGGCCTGCGCGTACCATTTGTCATGCGCGGTGCCGATCCGGCCATAGGCGGTATAGCCGGCATATTCGGCTTCGCGGCCGAGGTTGAGCGATGCGCGCGCTTCGCCCTCGATCGGGCGGCTGGGCTTGGTGGTGACGAGGTTGATCGCCCCGCCCATCGCGCCCGGCCCGTCGAGCACCGAGGCATAGCCCTTGGCGACCTGCACCTCGGCGATGTCGGGGGTGAGGAAGCGACCGAAGTCGAGCCGGTTGTCGGCCGGCAGATAGACCCGGACCCCGTCGATCGACAGCGGCACCTGAAAGCGATCGAAACCGCGCACGTAGATCAGCCGTTCGTTGCGCGAACCGCCCGAGTTCGAGGCGGCAACGCCGGGCATGACATTGACCGCGTCGTCGAGGGTGGTGCGGTTGAAGGCATAGATCGCATCGGCGGTCAGCGTCTCGCCGCTGACCTCGATCCCGCTGGGGCGGGGCGCGGTGACGAGGATCTGTCCGAGGGTGAAGGTGCCCTCGTCGTCGCTGACCGCAGGGGCCTCATCGGCCAGGGCAACGCCCGGTGCGGCGAGGCACAGGGCTAGAGTGCTCGCGGCGGCGAGAAAAGAGATGACGCGCATGAATGGCCCCCTGATTGTAGTTGTCGCACAGAGCGACTCGCTATATCTGCGCAAATATAGGTAACGGTGACGAGGGCAAGTATGCGCGGGAAAAAATCATTGGCTGTGGCACTGGGCGCATTGGGCCTGGCGGTGCTGGGCAGCACGGAGCTTGCGGCGCAGGAAGCAACCGCGCCCGTCGTCTGCACCGCGCCGGTTGCGCCGACAGGTGAATTGGCGCCCTGGGCCACGCCCGTCGCGATGACCGCTGCCGCCAGTGATGCCGCCACTGCCCGCGCGCGCCTGCCGGTGGGGCAGGCGGCCCGGCTGACGCTGCTGCAAACGCCGGAGGTGCGCTATCCGCGTCGACCGGAAAAGCCCGGCGGGTCAGTCAGCCATGGCGGACTGGTGCGGATCGACGTGGCGCAGGCGGGAACCTATCGCGTCGCGCTCGGCTCGGCGGCGTGGGTCGATCTGGTGCGAGGTGGCAAGGCCGCGGTTTCGATCAATCACGGCCACGGCCCTGATTGCACCGGGATCCGCAAGATGGTCGACTACAAGCTTCAGCGGGGGCGGTACAGCCTGCAAGTGGCGGCCAATGGCGAACCGGCGGTCACGGTGCTGGTGGCGCGGCTGCCCTGAGATCCGTGCGGCCTGCAATGCTCCCGCTTGGCCTCGTCGCGACGGGGCTGCTGCTCGCGGCGACCGCTCCGGGCTGGCGCTGGACGCTGCCCCGGGGCGTGTCGGCGCCGCCGGTCCCTGCGGACAACCCCATGTCGCGGACCAAGGTCGAGCTTGGCCGCCGCCTGTTCTATGATGCCGATCTGTCCGCCGATGGGACGATGTCTTGCGCCACCTGCCACGAACAGAAACACGCTTTCGCCGATGGCAACACCGCGCATCCCGGAGTGACCGGCGAGCCTGGCCGCCGCAACGTTCCGGGGCTTGCCAACGTCGCCTGGATGAGCCCGCTGACCTTCGCCGATCCGGGGGCCTCCACACTGGAGACGCAGGTTCTGACGCCGGTGCTGGGCACGCATCCGGTCGAGATGGGCATGGCGGGACGCGAAGCGGAGATCCCCGCGCGGCTGGGCAAGGACCCGTGTTATCGCACGATGTTTGCTCGCGCCTTTCCCCAAAGCCAGGGCCGGATCGACTTTGCCGACGTCACCCGCGCGCTGGCGA
>JAFEEP010000620.1 GCA_018241045.1 Pseudomonadota bacterium
TCGACCCGGCCGAAGGCCTTGAGCGCCGCATCGACGATCGCCCCGGCGCTGCCCCCGGTCCCGACCGAACTGGCGTCCGCCGCGGCCGCACCGCCCGCAGCGACGATCTCGTCCACCACCGCCTGCGCGACGTCACGCGATCCAGGCGTGATCGTATCGAAACCGCCGCCGTAGTCGTTGACCAGCACCTTCGCGCCGCGCTTGCCCAGCGCCAGCGCCGTCGCGCGGCCAATACCGCGCCCCGCGCCGGTAACGATCGCCACTTGGCCTTCGAAATTCAGCATTCCACTCTCCCGGCTTGATGCCCTGCATTGAAATTGGCGGACAGCGGTTCGATCCGCACGCCATAGCCAGTCATCACCGGCATGGCATTGATCGGATCACGCGCACCCAGGCTGGTCAGCGCGTTGACGTTCGCCCCCATGCCGCCGCCCCAGCCGTGCGTCATCGACACGACGCCAGTGCGCAACGTGGCGTCGGCCTCGGCCCGCGCCTCAATCGCGCCGTTCGCCGAGACGATCCGGACGCGGTCGCCCGGCGCAATGCCGCGCGACGCCAGATCATCAGGGTGCGCCCAGAGCGGATTGTCGCTCAGGCGCTTTTCAAGCGTCGGCAGGTGATGGTGCGCCGTGTTCATGACGTCACGCATCCTCCGCACGGCAAAGCGAAGGTCGAACGCATTCGCCGCAGACTCGGCCCTAAGCGTTTGCAGTTCCTCGATGATGTCTGGCGGTGCAAGGTCGAATCTTGCGTCGCCATCGCCCGGCTCGACATGGAGCGGCGGCACGTCGAAAATCTGGCCACCCTCCGCGGCGCGAATGGTGGCGAAATCGACCTGGCCTCCTTCGAGCAGCAAGGCGATCAGGTCTTCGGTCTCGGGCTTCCGCTCCATGTCGAGCGAAACGCCGTTCAGCGCGAGCGGCACGCCCAGCCGCCGCGCAAATTCCCAGAACACCTCCCAATCGTCAACCAGTTCGGCCCCGTCAGGCTCTGGCAGGATCGCCTCGGCATACTGGGCGTAGGGCGCGCGGAAAATGACTTCCAGGAAGGGCGAGGTAATGTCGTTGCGTTCAAGCATCATCCTTGGTGGGAGGATGTAATCCGCCTTGAGCGCAGTTTCGTTGAGGAATGGTTCGATGCAGACGAGCAGGTCGAGCCGGTCGAACGCAGCCGAAACCCGCGCCGATTCCGGGATCGCATTCACCGGATTCCCGCCATCGACGATCAGCGCATGGATACCATCGGGCGTGTTGCGGCCGATGCTGAAGGGCAGGGTCGCCGTCATCCGCTCGCCAAAAAGCGTGCCATAGCCGTCCGCGTCCTGCCATCCGCTTTCCCATTCGCGGAAGGGGGCGACAACCCCGGCGCGGCGCGGGCGGCGGGGCATGGCCACACCGGGGTTGACGACCGGATCGCCGGGCCGGGCAAGGCGGCCGCAGACAATGTTGATCGCCTCGACAAGATGTTCGGACAGGTTGGAGTGGCGGCCCATGCTCGGCCCGGTACCCGTCGTCACGAAGCCTCGTTTGCGCCGGTCGGGATAGGGTTCTGCGAACAACCGCGCGGCGGCTTCCAGCGTTTCAGCCGACACGCCGGTGCGTTGGGCCACATAGTGCGGGGTGAAGGGCTCGACCGCCGCCTGCAGGCGCTCCAGCCCCGCAACATATTGGCGGACGAAATCGCCATCCGCCCATCCCGCCGCCAGGATATGGCGCAACATTCCGGCAAGCAACGTCGCATCCTCGCCCGGGATGGGCTGAACGTGCAGGTCAGCGAACTCCGCGGTCTGTGATCGGCGCGGATCGATGACGATCAGGGTCTTGCCGGCAGCCTTGGCGTCCTTGATCGACTTGACCGGATTCTGCACCGCCATGTTGGCGGTAGCGAGCGATACGAGCGGGTTGGCCCCGACGAGCAGGAGCACGTCGGACAGTTCGTAGGGATCGAGGCCCGCATCCCATATGCCGATCCGCCGCGCGGTCACCCACTTCGCCGACTGGTCGATCGTCATCGTCGAAAAGAACGAGCGCGATCCGATTGCCGACAGAAACGCTGGCTGCAGCGCATAGGCAACCGGATTGAGATAGGATTGGGTGCCGCGAAAGCATCCGACCGCATCGCCGCCGCGCGCGGCAATGATCGCGCCCAGCCGCTGGCTGATCTCGTCATAGGCCTGGTTCAGAGCAATCCGCTCGAAATCGCCCGTCGGCGTGCGCTTCAGCGGCCACAACAAGCGCCGGTCGCTGCTATGCGCCTCGTGCAGCGTCAGCCCCTTGACGCATGCATAGCCGCGGGTCAGCGGATTGTTCCTGTCACCCTGAACCTTCGTGATCCGGTCGCCCGCATCAAAGGAATAGGACAGTCCGCAATATCCGCCGCAAAGGCGGCAGAAGGTCTTCGCTTCGCGCTGCGGATGTTCCATTTTCATCTCCGCGCAGACCTCTTGCCGCCGTCGCAGTCGCCGCCAGCCGCCTATTTCGCGCTCGAGCCGAACTTCGCCCTGAGCCGGATTCCGTAGGTGCGCGGCTGCGCCATTGCACCAATCACGGTGTACGTGGTCGATGGCGTGTTCACGAGGTTGAGGTTGTCGTAGTAGCGACTATCCGTAAGATTTTCTCCAAACAATTCAGCGGAATAGCGCTTATCAGACGAAGTCCATGCCAGCACCGCGTTAACGATCCAGAACGGGGCATCGACCGATTTATCCGTGCCCGGAATCTTGTCAGCCCAGATGGCGTTGTACTTTTTGCTGGTCCAGGCGGCGTCAACACGCGCCATGATGTTGCCCAAGCCGCTGACGTCTGTCGAATATTGCAGGCCGACATTGGTTTTCCAGCGCGGCGCACGCAGCAGTTGATTGCCCTTGATATTGGCGGAGGCGCCGATCGGAACCGCAAGGCCGGTATTGGGATTGATGACCGTTGCCGGACAAGCCTGCTTTGGCGTCGACAGGAAGCCCGCGTTGTTGGTGTTCGCCGGATCACCGAAGCAGCCTTCGCCATATTTGGAATCCTGGAACGAGACCGAGCCATCAAGCTGCCAGCCCTCGGCAACGTGCGGCCTGATCGCATATTCCAGTTCGACGCCGAAGGCTGTCGCCGAAGCGGCATTCAGGATGTGCGACGTGTTGTTCGAATAAGTGGCGAACTGGATGTTCTTGTAGTCGTAATAATAGACGGCAAGGTTGGTCAGAACCTGGCCATCGGCAATTACCGCCTTCACCCCGCCTTCAAACGAAGTCAGGTATTCGGGATCATAGCTGGTGCCACATTCGCCGTTGTTCATCCCCCCGGCCTTGTAGCCCCATGAAGCCTTGGCATAGGTCAGCACTTGCCGACCTGCGTCGTAATCGACACCGACCGTGCCGGTCGGCGCGCGCCAGGTCTTGCCGGTCGTCTCATCGTTGCACAGATTTGCGGCGGCGGCGATGGCTGGCGCCGAGTAGGCCGCTGGCGGCAGGATGCCAGCTTGTACGTATTGATAGATGGTGGCCGCCGTCAGATCCCAGATGAAGTTGCTGTGAACGTTGCGGTTCGCCACCTTGCGGTCGATGGTATAGCGGATGCCGCCGGTCAGGCGCAGCCGATCGGTGGCGTGATAGGTTGCCTGAACGAAACCAGCGTAGGAATCGCTTTTCTGTGTCATGGCGAAGCCGAAGAACGGAGCGGCCGGAATGGTCGAGCCGATGGTGGTTGGTCCGTCCGCAGCTACGCCCTGAAAGCCGGGGAAGCCCGGACCCGTGAACGAAGCGGTCTGGTAGACGCTGGGGAACGCACCTGGCAGGCTGCTAAAGGGCGCCAGCGCCGGCGCGTTGAGATTGAACGCGTAGGGCGAACCCGGCGGATTGGTGAGAGTGAGCCCAGCCTGGTAATATTGCGCAACCCCTGGCAGGTAGGTCGCGGTATAATTGGCGCCGTCCATGTGATAGTAGAACGCACCGGCCAGCCAATCCAGCTTGCCGTCGAACGCCTTGCCGGACAGGTTGAGTTCCTGGGTGTACTGCTTGTTGGTTTCGTTGATCGGCAGGACATAGGCGCCGGGGGTGAACCGCCCGCTGATATCGCCAGTGTTATAGAGACTGCCATAACGATAGGCCGAGATTGACTTCACCGACACGTTGCCGAGATCCCATGTCGCCGTGAGGCTGACCCCGGATGCCTTGGTCCTGAACAGCGTCGGGTCCCAGTTGGCGAACGTGCCGCTGCCTGCCGGATCGGCGGGCGATGCCTGGGAGTTCTGGATCAATCCGTAATAGCTGGCGATGCTGCCGCCATTGAGCTTGGCGATGTCGCCCGGCGAGAGGTAGCCGGGATTCGCGAGAAAGAACGAGGCCGGCTGCGAGAATATGCCGAGTGGATGGGTATCGTCGGTAAGGCCGCCATCCAGGCTGACTGCCTGAACCTTGGCATAGGCGTTGCTGGTCGTGCTGCGGGCCATGTCGCCACGGACGATGATCGACAGATTTTCGGTCGGGCGCAGCAACACGGCGAGCCGCCCGCCGATGCTGTCGCCGGCATACTCGTTCTTGTTCAGCGCGACATTGCGATAGTACCCGTCGTGGTCATCGTAGTGGAACGAGGCGCGAACGGCGACCTTGTCACTTACCAGCGGCCCGGTCAGCCCGACGTTGGCCTGAACGGTGTTGTAGTTGCCATAGGAAACATCCGCAGCAGCCCCCAGCTCGAAATCGGGATCCTTGGTGATGTAGTTGATCACCCCGCCGGTGGTGTTGCGGCCATACAGCGTACCTTGCGGGCCGCGCAGCACTTCGATGCGCTGCAGGTCGAAGGTCGGCACCGACTGGCTGAGCATCATGCCGGTGTAAACGCCGTCCTGATAGGTCGCGACGGTTGAATCGGTCAGGCTGGCCGCGTTGTTCCCGATGCCGCGCAGGCTGATATAGGTGAAGCCGCTGGCGATGGAGAAGTTCATCGACGGAACGCTGAACTGAAGCTTCTTGGGCTCGTCGAGCCCCGCCTGGGCAATCCTGTCGGCAGTGATCGCAGTAATCGCGATCGGGGTTTTTTGGATGTTTTCCTTGCGCTTCTGCGCGGTCACCACAATCTCGCCCAGACCGGGCGTGGCGGTATCAGCAGCGGCTGCAGGCGCAGCGGACGCATCTTCAGCGTGAGCCGTCCCCTGCGCCAGCGCGGCCAGGGCGACACCCGCTGCCAGGGTGCGCGCCATGCGAGTTGTACCGGTCGTTGTCATCCCGTCTCTCCCTCCAAATGCGGGCGGCGGCATCGCCTGCCTGCTGTGCGACGGCCGCTCGGGCCGCTTGTTATTCCGTGTTTGCGGTTCATGCCGCTGGCGTGATCGCAGGCGCTTGAACCGCGACAATCATCGCCTCAATTACTCTAGACAGAACGATCTAAACATAGTTGGGGCAAAGGGTCAACAGCTTGTTTCAGCGCGGCCGAAAATAACTTTTCTATTGTTTTCTCAAATACTTATAGAGCGATTGGGATGAAGCCCCATCGTGAAGCGCTCCGCTGTTCGACTCGCCGGTCTCGCACCGCATTACGCCGGTGCCCGCACTTCAGAATTCGAGGCAGATCTTGCCGAAGTGCTTGCCTGACGCCTGGTGCGCGAAGGCCTCGGCAATCTGGTCGAGTGGAAAGCGGGAATCGATCACCGGGCGGATGCCGGTCGCCTCCAGCGCCTTGATCATGTCTTGCTGATCCTGGCGCGAACCCACGGTCACGCCCTTGATCGTCACGTTCTTGCTCATCGCCAGCGCGGTCGGCACCTCGCCCGCCCAGCCGGTCAAAACGCCGATCAGCGAGATGTGCCAGCCGATCAGCAACGCCTGAAGCGATTGCCCCAGTGTACCCGCGCCGCCGACCTCGACCACCGCGTCAACCCCGCGTCCACCGGTCAACGCGGCGGCGGCTTGCCCCCAGTAGACGACCTCGCGGTAGTTGATCAGGTGGTCGGCGCCGAGCGCCTTAAGTCGCTTCAGCTTGGCATCGGAGGACGAGGTGGCGATCACTGTCGCCCCCGCAGCCTTGGCGAATTGCAGCGCGAAGATCGAAACCCCGCCTGTGCCCTGGGTCAGTACGACATCACCCGGCTTGATCCGCGCCTCAACCATCAGCGCGCGCCAGGCGGTCAGCGCGGCGCACGGCAAGGTCGCGGCCTCAGCATGGCTCCAGCCCTCGGGCGGGCGGGTGAAGGCGCTGGCCGGGGCGGCGACCAGTTCAGCGGCGAAGCCATCGGCGTGGTCGCCGGGCACACCGCCCATCCGCTCGCGGCAGGGTCCGCCGCTCGCCCAGTTGGGGAAGAACAGCGAGAGGACGCGGTCGCCCTCCTTGTATTCGTTCACCCCCGGCCCGACCGCCACGACCTCTCCCGCCCCATCGGACATCGGGATCCGGTCGTTGGCCGTCACGATCCCGCCCATGACCACCGCATAGTCGTGGTAGTTGAGCGAACTGGCGTGCACCCGCACCAGAACCTCCCCCGCCCCCGCCCGGGGATCGGGGCGGGGTTCGATAACGAGGTTCCCCAGTCCCGCGGGGGACTTGACGGCAGCAACCTTCATCGGATCAATCCTTGGCAGGTGCGGCA
>JAFEEP010000621.1 GCA_018241045.1 Pseudomonadota bacterium
CCTGCTGCGTCTCCCGGTGCCGGTCCCTACGCAAAGCAGGCCGAGGTGACATCGCATCAGCGAATCACCGCCATGGCGCTGTGGACTGCGCTGTCGGACACCGACGAGATGAACGTCACCACGATCACCGTTCGCCAAGGCGCAAAACAGGTGCCGCCTGACAGCGGAGAATGGATCATCCCGTTCGACTGTGACGGCGGCGTGCTCGACTTCTCCGAAGATGAGGGCATCGAGTTGCTGGAGCGCGGGGTCGACGCGACCGACGGTAGCGACCGCTGGTTCACCATCGGCAGAGTGTCGCCAGACCTGGGCCGCGACATCATGCGGGTGCAGGCCAAAAGAATAAGCTTCTCGCCCAAGGCGGGAGACTTGCTGCACGTGCGCGGCACCTTTGAGAAGGTCGCTTCGGAGCGTCGCGTTGCGGCGATGAAGCGCGTGCTCGCAGGGGGCGGCCTCATTCCTTCGCTGGTTGACTACTTCGACCCGGGCACAGAACGATTGCCCAGGCGCGACGCGACCATCGATCTCAGCGAGCTGGGCGAGTACGAGCTCAACGCCGCTCAGGAAGAGGCACTCAGAACCGCCCTCACCCACGGTCCCATCTCATTGCTGCAGGGGCCACCTGGCACGGGCAAGACCAAGTTCATCGCTTCGTTCGTTCATTTGCTTCTGTCGCGGGGACTCGCGGACAACATCCTGCTGGTCAGTCAATCGCACGAGGCCGTGAACAACGCGATGGACAAGGTAGCTGGCTCGCTTCGCGCGTCGAGCCTCGACGTTTCCATGGTCCGCATCGGCCAGCAATCGATGGTGTCGCCGGCCCTGCGTGGGATCCAGGAAGATGCACTGCGTCAGAGCTATCGCGAGGGGTTCGATGCAGAGGTGAAAGAACGCGTGCGAGCCGTGGGGGTCGCCATGGGCCTCCCGGAGGGCTACGTCCGCGAAGCGTCTGACCTTCACACTACACTAGGACCGCTGTTGCAGCGAGTCGCTGGCCTGGCCCGGGCCGTCGACGAGTCCGACGGCAAGGATCTCGCGGCTGCGGAGCATCTGCGGCGCCTGAGCCAAGTGTTTGTCGAACTCGCCGGCCGCCAGTTCGGAATCCATGCCGCGTCCGGCACGGATCCGGCCGATCTGCGAGACCTGCTGGACGAAAAACTCGAGGCACTTGCCCACCAGCACGGCTCGCCAAGCCCGGCCAAATGCGCGCACCTCGAGCAGATTGCGCGCCTGTCCAACGAGTTCTCTCAAGTGTTGCGCAGTCCGAGATCCAACTACACCGCGTTCCTCGCGCGAAGCGCCAGCATCGTGGCGGGCACCTGCGTGGGCGTCGGCAAGCAGGCGCTCGGCATCACGGACGTACCCTACGACTGGGTGATCGTCGACGAGGCAGCGCGCGCGTCGCCGATGGAACTGGTTGTCGCCATGCAAGCCGGCAAACGAGTGCTGCTCGTGGGCGACCACCTGCAGCTGCCGCCGTCCTTTCCCCGCACCGTCGAAGACCAGGCCTCCGCCCTGCTGGGCATGTCACGCAAAGATTTCCGGCGGATGAATAACTTCCAGCGCGCCTTCTCTTCGAAGTACGGCCAATCCGTTGGGCGGACCCTTAGTGTCCAGTACCGCATGGCCGAGCACATCAACCGGCTGGTGTCGCACTGCTTCTACTCGGGCGCCCTCGTGGTCGGACGCAAGGCGCCTGGCGACGAGTACGCAACGCTGCCGGATTTCTTGTCCACACAGGTCGTGTGGGTCGACACCCAGGACCAGGGTCGCAATGCATTCCACCGGGCAGCCGGCACGACGGAAGGGGCGCTCGTTAACGAAGCCGAGGCAGCAGCCGTGGTTGAAGTCGTCCGGGGCATCCTGACCTCCGCGGAGTTCCTGGAGCGGGTCCAGTCGCAGGATGGCGACCACGAGCCGGTCATCGGCATCATCGCCATGTATGCGGCGCAGCGCGACCTCATTCGTCGCAAGCTTGAGCAAGCCGATTGGGCCTCGGGCTTGCGCGACCGTTTCTCCGTAGGCACGGTCGACAGCTATCAAGGCAAGGAGAACCGCATCATCGTGCTCTCGGTCGTGCGCAACGACACCAGCGAGCATGTCGGTTTCCTGATCGACCCGGAACGCATCAACGTGGCCATGTCGCGCGCCAAGGATCGGCTGGTGATCGTCAGCTCATCCGCCATGTGGAGGACTCGGTCCGCTATGCCCATGAAGCGCGTGCTCGATGAAGTCGAGCGACTCGCAGATCAGCAACTAGCGCAGTTCGTGCCATCGAAGGAACTCAAGCGGAGCCTGACCCATGCGTGAGCGTTTCAACACCGTCGCCGTCGCGATTCCAGCGCAGCTGTTCAATGTCCGCTGCCACGTGTCTATCGACCGCCAAGTCCCGGTTATGACCGACTTCGCGGTGCGCCTGCTGCACTTGAGCGGACCGTTGGACGTCGGCGTCCTACGGGAATACTTCGGCCTGTCGGCCAGCGAGGTCCGCGACCTGCTGGAGCTGCTTCGGGAAGAAGGCCTGATCGGCGAGACCAACGGCCGCATCTCGCTGACGTCGTACGCGGAGTCCCGGTTCGCTGCGTCCTCCGACGGTCTGCCACGCTTCACGAAGATCGCGGAACGTCAGAGCCGTCCCGTCTTCGAGTTGCTGACCTATACCCCATTGCCGAAGACGCTGACGGGCAACTACTGGGACAACAGCCTGGAGCTGAAGTGGAACGCCGACGATCCCGAAGCCGGCAAGACGCGCGATCGGGCTGAGGCGGCGTTTCACAGGCACTTCCTGGATATCGAGCAATTCGAGCTCGAAGACGTAAACCAGCGGGCCTACGCCTGCTACAAGGTCGACGAGATCCGCGCTGGCCGTCCATACAGCGTGCCGCTGCCTGTGCACTTCGAGGTGGATGCGGAGGGCAACGTCGAGTTCGAGATCGATGCGCAACTCGAGCTGCTTCCCGAGTCGCTGCGATCGAAATTGAGGGAGCTGACGGCCGACCGCATCGCCGCGATTGCCAGCCGGCCGGATCATCTGCGCACCTTCATC
>JAFEEP010000622.1 GCA_018241045.1 Pseudomonadota bacterium
ACTGCGGCTTGATGACCTCGGTGTTGCCACGGTCGTACTTCAGGCAGTCGCGGCCGCGCCAGGCCTCGATCTGGTCCCACCAGGCGGCCAGAGCCCCGGCATCGGCACGGGTGGTGGTCTCGCGGATCATGGAGATCAGCTCGGTCAGCACCTCCTTGACATCGCCGACGATGGGAATGTCCACCTTCACGCGCTTGGAGATGCTAGACGGGTCGATGTCGATATGGATGATCTTGCGGTCGTTCTGCGCGAAATGCTTGGGGTTGCCGATCACGCGGTCATCGAAGCGCGCGCCCACCGCCAGCAGCACGTCGCAGTTCTGCATGGCATTGTTGGCCTCTATCGTGCCGTGCATGCCCAGCATGCCGACAAAGCGCCGATCCGTGGCCGGGAAGGCGCCCAGGCCCATCAGCGTATTCGTGACCGGGTAGCCCAGCATGTCCACCAGGGTGCGCAGCTCCTGCGTGGCATTGCCCAGCAGCACGCCGCCGCCGGTGTAGATGTAGGGGCGCTTGGCCGACAACAGCAGTTGCAGAGCCTTGCGGATCTGGCCCGCATGGCCCTTCTTCACCGGGTTGTACGAGCGCATTTCCACGCTCTTGGGATAGCCGTTGAAGACCGTCTTCTTGAAGGAAACATCCCTCGGGATATCCCCGCCCACGGGGCCGGGGCGGCCGGTGCGCGCAATGTGGAAGGCCTTTTTCATCGTCAGCGCCAAGTCGCGCACATCCTTGACCAGGAAGTTGTGCTTGACGATGGGGCGCGTGATGCCCACGGTGTCACATTCCTGGAAGGCATCCTGCCCGATGGCGGGCGTGGGTACCTGGCCGGTGATGATCACCATGGGGATGGAGTCCATATAGGCCGTGGCAATGCCGGTGACGGCATTCGTCACGCCGGGGCCCGACGTGACCAGCGCCACGCCCACCTCACCCGTGGCGCGCGCATAGCCGTCGGCGGCATGCACGGCGGCCTGCTCGTGGCGCACCAGCACGTGCTGTATGGTTTCCTGCTTGTACAGGGCGTCGTAGATATACAGGACGGCGCCGCCAGGGTAGCCCCAGATGTACTGGACATTTTCCGCCTGCAGGGCCTTGACGAGGATTTCCGCGCCCATGAGCTCCTGGGAGCCGGTGGTTTGCGAAGCTGCTGCTGCCGAGGTTAGCTCGGCCTTGGAGATTTCCATGATCAACCTTTGCGAATTTCTCTAACGAAAAACCTTGGGTGCCCCTTGTGCGCACTCTTATGGAGCCGACTTGGGACTTGAGGCCTCAGCCATGGGCGAGAGGAGTGAACGCCGAACCGAGACCCGTTTGCCTTTTTGATTTGCGGCACAGATTATTGCACTGCACACATGATCTGGCACGCGCCGCGGCAAAAAAATACACACGCAATGCCATAATTGCCGGCTTACAGGCTGCGCCGCATGCCAGCCAGACCGTCACAGCCGGCCCATTGCGGGTCTTTTGCCTTTTGGCTACAGAACAAGAGCTATCCGACTTCCTCAAGAGCGTGGACAAGCGTGCCTTCAAGCGCACGCTGTATCACGTTCGCAACGAGGAAGCGGCCCTGGACATCGTCCAGGACAGCATGCTCAAGCTGGCCGAGCACTACGGCGACAAACCCCCGGGCGAACTGCCCATGCTGTTCCAGCGCATTCTGACCAACAGCACGCTGGATTGGTTTCGCCGGCAAAAGACGCGCAACGCACTGTTCACCAGCCTGAGCGACTTCGAAGGCCCGGGCGAGGACGGGGCGGATTTCGACTTTCTGGAGGTGCACGCGGGCCTTCCCGAGGGCGAGGCGGCGCAGAGCGCCGAAGACACCCTGCGTCGCACACAGGTACTGCGGGCCATAGAAACCGAGATACAACAATTGCCAGCGCGTCAACGCGAAGCGTTTTTAATGCGTTACTGGGAGGAAATGGATGTCGCAGAAACCGCCGCGGCCATGGGCTGCTCCGAAGGCAGTGTCAAGACGCATTGTTTTCGCGCCGTCCAAACCCTCAGCAAGGCACTGAAGGCCAAAGGAATCGTGCTATGAACCGCACCACAGAACCCAGCATGCAAGCCAACCTGGCGGCAGACGCCTATGCGCGCCGCCTTACCGCGCGCCTGACGCACGGCAATGCCGACCTGCCCTACGACATTACCGAACGCCTGCGCGCCGCACGCATGCAAGCCCTGGCGAAACGCAAGCGGCCCGCCATACAAACGGCGCCACAGACGGAAACCGCGACGCAGATCATCGTCAACGGCGGCAGTGCCGCGCTCGGCGGCTGGGGGCGCGAGGGCGGCAACTGGTGGCGCGTGCTGATGTCTGCCGTCCCGCTGGCGGCCCTGGTCATTGGCCTGGTTGTCGTCAACACGACACAGGACGATGCCGTCGCCACCGAGATTGCCGAGGTCGCTTCCGCGCTGCTGACCGGCGACCTGCCCCCGTCGGCCTACGCCGACGCGCGCCTTGTGCAGGTCCTGAAGTCGTCCAACCAGACACCGTGATACGCTGAACGGACACTTTTAGCGCCTGCATGCACGCATTACCCTCCCGCAGCACCGGCCACACATTGCCAGCATTCGTGCTGGCTTTTGTGTTGCTGGGTGCACTGGCGGCCGGTGGCTGGTGGATGACCGGCTATATGCATGTGGCGCCCAGCACCCCCATGCCGCCTCAGGCCCTGAGCGGCAGCAGGCATGGCGAGATGCAGTCCGCCCCCCAGCCCGAGGTCGGCCCGCCCTGGTCTACCCTGACCACCCGGCAAAAGGAAGCCCTGTACCCATTGGCCAACCGCTGGGCCGTGCTCAGCGAAGTGCAAAAACGTAACTGGTTGAATCTGGCGGCCGGCTTTCATGCGCTCTCCCCGGAGGAGCAGACCAAGATGCTGGCACGCATCACGGACTGGGCCAACCTGAGCGCCCAGCAACGCAGCCAGGCGCGGCTGAACTACGCCGCCGCGGCCAGGCTGCCCGCGGACGACAGGCGTGCCCAATGGGAGGCCTACCAGGCGCTGAGCGCCGAGGAGAAAAAACGCCTGGCCGCCCGGGCCGCTCCCAAGCCCCAAGGCGCTGCCACGGCGATACACCCGGTATCGCCCAAGAAGCTGGCACGCGTGCCGGCAGCGACCAACGCCTCGCCGGCCGTGCCCAACCCGCCCAAAATCCTGCCGCCGGTGGTTCTGCAGCCCGCCCCGGCCGCCGTGCCGCAGCCGCCCGTCGTGGTCGAAACGGCCCCTATCAACACCCCATCTGCCGTGGCCGCGCCGCTGGCGCCGCTGGAGCCCGCCTCGGGCGCCTCCGAGGCCAAGGAAGAGCCGGCACGTTACCATCCACCGCTGCACCCTCCCTAGTAACCACGCTTGCCGCCCCGCTCCTGCATGTCCACGTCCAGCCCACCAGGCCCGTCGGAAACCACCACCGCCACATCTCCTGTCTCATCAAAGCTGCCGGCCGAGGGCATGGCCCCGCCGCTGCACCGCCGCATGGCCTGCTGGCTCTATGAGGGCATGCTCATGTTCGGCGTGGTCTTCGTCGCCGGCTACCTGTTCAGCACGCTGACCCAGACGCGCAACGCACTGGACAACCGCCATGGGCTGCAGGCCTTCCTGTTCATCGTCTTCGGCATCTATTTCGTCTGGTTCTGGTCGCGCGGCCACACCCTGGCCATGAAGACCTGGCATATACGCGTGGTCGATCGCCAGGGCCGGCCCATCAGCCAAAAGCGCGCCCTGCTGCGCTATGTGCTCAGTTGGGTCTGGTTTGTGCCGCCGTTGGTGGCGATAGCGCCCTACCATCTTTCGGGTGGCGAGTCCGCCGTCATCGTGCTCGGCTGGGTGGCCATCTGGGCGTTGCTGAGCCGCTTTCATCCACAACGCCAGTTCTGGCACGACGCGCTGGCGGGCACGCGCCTGGTGCACCACGAGTTGCCGCGGGTTCCACACAAGAAAAAATAAGCCACGGCTCCACGCCGCGCCAGCACCGCCATGCCCGATACGCACACCGCCCACCCACACAAGCAGCGCACCGGCCTGAACCGCCTGTGGCATGCCACGGGCTATTCCCTGGCCGGGCTGCGCGCGG
>JAFEEP010000623.1 GCA_018241045.1 Pseudomonadota bacterium
CCCGGCTTCACGGATCAGGCTGAAGACCCACGGAAGGGCAGTATCCGGCTCTGGCGCGATCGTACCGGCCGGCGTCCAGCACTCGGGAATATCCTCCCGTCGCCACGCCCTGCTCAAGCCCCAATCCGTTGTTTCTGTATCGAGCACGGCATAGGCCGTCATGCCACGCCCACGATCATCCCGCCAGTCACGCATGTCAGCGATGTCGCCGCCGCGCATGTTCGGGTGAACCAACGCATCGAAGGTCGCAGCCCGTTCTGCTCCGATCGAGCCATAAACGCGAAACTGGGGATTCTCCTTTGCCACCGCCAACGCCGCCTTGCTGTTGGCAGTGAAAACCGACACGACATTCCTTTCCATGGCGGAGAGGACGATCGCGGGAATCAGGGCGATAGGCAATAGGGTCGCGAGCGCCCGGTTCCCCACGCGCGCAAGCGCGACGCCACCCAGCAGCGCAAGGGGCGCCGCGAACATCAGCATGTAGTTGACCTGCTTCATGATCAGCTTCACCGGATGAAGGCTTACGGGCAGCAGCGAGAAAATGGCCAACATGCCTAAGGCCCACCACACAATGAAACTGAGGGCGGGCACGTCTTCCGTTCTCTTCCTCTCAATGCGCCACAGGATCAGTCCACCAAACGCGAGGTATCCGAGGAGCCAAGTGTGATATGGCTTCGCCAGCAAATAGTTCAAATAGAAATGTGGGGCATCGGCGAAACTGACCAATTGTTGATCGGCTCCGGCATAAACCGAGACAGCTCGCCGTGCGACACGGAAGACATAGAAGGGGTCGTCAGCGATACACCAGAAGAACATTAGGTTTGCACCGAAAACGAGCACGAAACCCAACACCATCCAAGTCCAGCGCCAGTTCCAGCACCGGAACCAAAGCGGAAAGATCAGGAACAGCAGCAGATAAACGACAGTGGTTTCCTTGATCCAGAAGACGCAGCCCGCGGCGAGCCCTGCCAGGAAGAACCAGACGGCACTTCCACGATGCTGTCCCAGCCAGAACAGCAGAAAGCTGGACGTCATGAAGAACGCCAGCGGCGGGTCCGCCATCATGCGCCCGGCGTAATGGACGTGCAGCGGCAGGGTCGCGAGCAGCAGACCCGCCAGCATGGCCGCGCGAGCACCCACGAGTTCCTTGCCGATGATCACGACCACCGCAATCTCGGCCAACGAACAGACCAGGGTCCATGCATTGGCCGTCGCCTCGCTCTGCCCGAACAAGTACATGAAGCCGGCCATCGGCAACTGGAACCCGTAGCGGATGGAGCCGATGTAGGTCGACGGGGCGAAATCCCCATTCAACGCACGGACTGCCGCAATCAAGTAGGTCACTTCGTCCGAGCCGTAGAACCCGGAATAAAAGGCAAGCCGCAGGACGACGCCGAGCCCGAGGAGCGCGATCATCCCCAGCGAGAAGGGACCGACGCGCGCAACAGGGTTTGTCGCGCGGAACCCGGCGGCAACCGGTTCCGTGACTCGCTGCTGCATCACAATGCAGCCAGAATCTGGCGAATCACCTCGTCCTGTTGATCCTCCAGACCAAGCCACAAGGGCAGGCGCACCAACCTATCGGCCAGTTCCACGGTGACGGGAAGTTCGCCATGGCTGCGCCCCAGCCGCTTCCCGGCGGGCGCACTGTGCAGCGGAATGTAGTGGAACACGCAGTTGATGCCGACTTTGCGCAGCCGGTCGATGAATGCGGTTCGGCGGCCCAGGTCCGGCAGCAGCAGGTAGTACATGTGCGCGTTGTGTCCGCAGTGCTCGGGCACCACCGGCCGCCGCAGCAAGCCGGCCGCCTCGGCTTCTGCGAAAGCGTTATGATAGGTGTCCCAGATCGCCAGGCGCCGTCGCGTGATCGTCTCCGCCTCGTCCATCTGCGCCCATAGAAAGGCCGCGACCAGTTCGCTGGGCAGATAGGACGAACCGACATCCACCCAGGTGTACTTGTCGACCTGCCCTCGAAAGAACTGCGATCGGTTCGTGCCCTTCTCGCGGATGATCTCTGCGCGCTCCGCAAAATCGGTGCCGTTCACCAGCAGCGCACCGCCTTCACCGGAAATGATGTTCTTCGTTTCGTGGAAGGACAGCGCGCCCATGTGGCCGATCGCGCCCAGTGGACGCCCCCGGTACCCCGCCATCACCGCCTGCGCGGCATCTTCGATCACCAGCAGCTGGTGGCGCTGAGCGATCGCCATGATCGCGTCCATCTCGCAGCCGACGCCGGCGTAATGCACCGGCACGATCGCCCGCGTGCGCCCGGTAATGGCCGACTCGATCAGCGTTTCATCGATGTTGAGGGTGTCGCGCCTGATATCGACGAACACCGGCACAACACCGCGCAGCACGAAGGCGTTGGCGGTCGACACGAAGGTGTAGGAAGGCATGATCACTTCGTCGCCCGGACTCAGGTCAGCAAGCATCGCCGCCATCTCCAGCCCAGCAGTGCACGAGTGTGTCAGCAATGCCTTCGTCGCACCCGTCCGCGCCTCCAGCCAGCGCGAGCATTGCTTCGTGAACGTACCGTCGCCAGCAAGGTGTCCGTTTGCATGCGCTTGGGCAATGTTCCAAAGCTCCTTGCCCGTCATGTACGGCTTATTGAATGGAATGTTCACTTTCCAACTCCCTGACCTTGATGAACCTCGCCGGATTGCCGGCCACAATGGTAAATGGGGCAACGTCCCGTGTAACGACGCTCCCGGCTGCAACCACCGCGCCCGAGCCTATAGTCACCCCAGGCAGAATAGTCGCGCCCGCGCCGACCCATACGTGGTCGCCAATCGTGACGCTCGCCGCGCGATCCGGAAGGTCCAGTCGGCGATAGTCGTGTGTTGCGCTCAGGATGCGGACACGCGGCGCAATAGCACAATGATCGCCAATGGTGATCTCCGCACCCGAGGCGAGCAGTGCGCCGTAGAACTCGCAACCTCGGTTGATCCATACACCCTCGCCAATTCTCATCTTCCACGGATAGCGGAAGTATGTCTGGTAATCGATCATCGATCG
>JAFEEP010000624.1 GCA_018241045.1 Pseudomonadota bacterium
CGACGGGATCGAGGATCGGCACATTCATCCGGTCGAACCGCGACAGGTCCGCGTCACCTTGCGATTGGGTTTCTGAGCAGGCAGCGCCGCGGTGTTTGCGACACTGCTGTCTCATTGCTGTCGCCGAATCGTCCAGTTGCCGTAACAAGGCGTTGCTAGCCACCCCCGGACACACACCCAGGGGTCTTTCATGCACATCTCCAAATCCAGCAGCCGCGCCCTTCTTCTTGCCGGGCTTTCACTCGCGGCCATCGTTCACGGCGCGGCCAGGGCCGCCCCGGTTTCAGGCCGCGAGGCCGGCGCCGCGACCACCGAGACCGCGGAAGCCGATCCGAGTGGCGGGATCGCGGAAGGCTCCAACATCGTCGTCACCGCGACGCGGGTGAACGAGATTGCCCCGACCACCGCCTCGCTCGAGGCGAAGCAGCCGCAATCGATCGTCAGCCGTTCGCTGATCGAGGATTCACTGCCCGCGACTTCGGACTTCAACCAGATCGCCCTGATCACGCCGTCGGTTTCCAACTTCAACGGCAACAATGGCATCGGCCTGTCCGAATCCAAGGCCCAGATTCGCGGCTTTCAGGATGGCGAATACAACATAACCTATGACGGGGTCCCGTTCGGCGACACCAACGATCCCACCCATCATTCAACCACCTTCTTCCCCTCCAACACGATCGAGACGCTGGTGGTCGATCGCGGCCCGGGGAATGCCAGCCAGCTTGGCCAAGCGACCTTCGGCGGCAACATCAACCTGTTCAGCCGCGCCGCGCGCGACGACTTCGGCGGCCAGGTCAAGGCCAGCTATGGCAGCTACAATACCTACCTGCTGCGCGGCCTGCTCGACACCGGGGCGCTGGGGGCAAGCGGCGCCAAGGCGGTGTTCACCGGGCAATACGTTCACACCGACGGCGCGCTCAGCCACGAAACCTACAGCAATTACAACCTGTTCGGGAAAGTAGTTGTACCGATCGGCTCCGACGTCAAGCTGAGCCTGCTCGGCACCTATAACAAGAACCGGTTCAACCAACCTGACAAGGACGGGGCGACGCTGTTCCAGCAGGCGCTCTATGGCCGGGATTTCGGCCTCAACGCCGATCCGGCGACACCGCAGTACTATGGCTATAACCACACCACCAAGACCACCGATTTCGAGATCGCCACGCTTGAGGCGAATTTCGCGCCGGGGTCAGTGCTGACGAACCAGGCCTACACCTATTACTACGACAACGAGACGCTGTCCGCGCTCGACGTGACCGGCGCAACCGCCAACACCGTGACCCTGGCCGACGGCAAGACCAAAGTGGCCGGCAACGTTCCCGGCTACACCAAGACCAACAAATACCGCGTCTATGGCGACATCATCAAGGTCCAGCTCAAGCTGACCGACTTCGCCACGATCAAGGGCGGCGCGTGGATCGAGTGGAGCCGGACCTATCGCCAGCAGACCGACGTCGACCTGACCACCGGCAACTTCAACTACATCGAGAAGAAGGCGACCAACCCGGTGACTGGCGAGGTGACGCCGCTCTACGTCAAGTTCGACCAGAACAGCCAGGGCAACCACACCGAGGAATTCGCCGAGCTCGAGTTGCGCCCCGTCCCCGGGCTGACCATCACGCCGGGCTTCAAGCACGTCGACTTCGGTCGCAAGATCATTGCGAAATACAACCAGACGACACGCTATGCCCAGTCGGTGACGGGCGATTACAAGGCCGACCTGCCCTTTGCCCAGGTCAATTGGGCGATCACGCCGCAGCTTTCCGCCTATGGCGAATATGCCCGCGGCTTCCTCGCTCCGCCGCTCAACGCGCTTTATGTCGCCAACCCTCAGTATTCGAACCTCGAGCCCGAACGCTCGACCAATTACCAGGCCGGGCTGGTGTACCACGGCAGTCGCCTCTCGCTCGACCTTGATGCCTATCACATCAAGTTCACCAACAAGTTCGTCAGCTTCACCTCGCCGGTGGCGGGCGTTGGCACCGTCTTCACCAACATCGGCGGGGCAACCTACAAGGGCATCGAGGGCCAGGTCGCACTTGCGGTCACCCCGGCGATCGCGGTTTTCGCCAACGGCTCGGTCAACAGCGCCGAGGCCAGCGACACCGGGCTGCAGATCGCCTATGCCCCCAAAAGCACTGCGGCGGGCGGGGTCATCGTCAAGCAGGGGCCGTTCAAGTTTTCGCTGATCGACAAGTACACCGGCCCGCAATCGGCGACCGGAGACGGCAACCCGATCTACGCGATCGCCGGTTACAACACCGCGATCGTCGCGGCGAGCTATCAGTACGGGCCGGTGCGGATCGGCGTGGAGGTAACCAACGCGTTCGATTCGCGCCGGGTCAACCAGATCGCGCCCAACAGCAAGACCGTGGCGGGCTCCGCCGGCTTGGCGGTCGCGACCAACTACGACCAGTATTATTTCCAGCCCGGCCGCGCGGTGTCGGCCGATGTGACCTTCCTGTTCTGATGCGCGCGCTCGTCCTCCTTGGCGGAGTCGCCCTCGTCGCGGCGGCCCCGGCCGCGCCGCAGTCCCAGCTCTTGCCGTCAGACCTTGATCCCGCGCTGGTCCTGCCCCCGCCGCCCGCGTCGGACAGTGCGCAAGCGCGCGCCGAACTGGCCGAGCTTCGCGCGGTTGAAGCCGCACGCACACCCGCAATGCTTGCCGCCGCGCAATCGGACAGCGCGACCAAGAACGCCTCGATCTTCGCCGGGGCAATCGGGCCGGGGTTCGACCTTGCCCGCCTGCCCGAAACCGCGCGGCTGATGAACGCGGTGCGCATCGCGGAAAAGGACGCCGCCGACCGGGCCAAGGCGCACTTCCGCCGCAGCCGCCCGTGGGTTGGCAATCCCGACCTCCGGCACTGCGGCAAGGATGACGATGCCGATTGGTCAAGCTATCCCAGCGGCCACACCACGATGGGCTTTTCGATGGCCGCGATCCTTGCCCGGCTGGTCCCCGATCGCGCCCCGGAGATCATGACCCGCGCCGCCGCCTATGGGCAAAGCCGGATTGTCTGCGAGGTTCACTTCCGCAGCGACGTGACCGCGGGCGAGGTGCTGGGCAATGCGGTTGCCGAGCGCTTGATGGCCAAGCCCACCTTCGCCGCCCAGTTCGCCGCAGCAAGGGTAGAGCTTGCCAAGGCGGGGCTGGTCGGCTCCGGCGGTTGAACGCGTTCAACTACGGCTTGCCTGCCGGTCAGGCTCGCAATACCCCTTGCCTATGTCCGACCAGCTTGCCCTGAAAATCGTCGTTCGCCTCTATTGCGGGGACGAGATCGCCATGGGCCCAGGCAAGGCCGATCTGCTCGACGCGATCAGGGCGCACGGTTCGATCTCCGCGGCCGGACGGGCGATGGACATGAGCTATCGCCGCGCCTGGCTGCTGGTCGACACCATGAACCGCTGCTGGAAGGAAGCGCTGGTGGCCACCGCGCCCGGCGTGGCGCACGGCGGCGGCGCGCGCCTGACCGCGTTTGGTGAGGCGGTGCTTGGCCACTATCGCGCCCTGCAGGCGCGGCTCGACGGATCGGCATCAGGCCCGGATCGCGCCGCGCTGGCCAAGGCGATGCTGGACCGACCGCGAGTGAGCCAGAAGGGCTGACTTTGCGGTTGGCCATTGCGTCACGCGCCTATATATGGCGCGACATAGCCTGATCCTGGGCTCCGTCGGGATGATTGCTCGTGCCGTTGCTACGCAAACTTCTGCTGTTCGTGGTCGCCTCATGCCTGGGTTTGTCACCTGCTTATGCCCAGCAGCGCGCCCCGCTCATCCTCGCCGCTGCCAGCTTGCAGGAAGCCATGACCGATGCGGCCAATTCCTGGGCAGCGAAGCGCCATACCCGCCCGGTGATCTCGTTCGCGGGTTCCTCGGCGCTGGCCCGCCAGATCGAGGCCGGGGCGCCCGCCGACCTGTTCGTTTCGGCTGACGAGGAATGGATGGACTATGTCGCCGGCAAGGGGCTGATCCGGCCCGGCAGCCGGGCGCCGTTCCTTGCCAACCAGCTCGTGCTGATCGCGCCTGCGGCCAGCAAGGCGCGGCTGACCATCGGGCGTGGCTTCCCCCTCGCCCGGGCGCTCGGCAACGGCCGCCTCGCCATGGCCGATCCCGATGCGGTTCCGGCGGGCAAATATGGCAAGGCCGCGCTGACCAGCCTGGGGGTCTGGCCTGCGGTCGCGCCCAAGGTCGCGCGGGCCGAGAATGTCCGCGCCGCGCTGGCGTTGGTCGAACGCGGCGAGGCGCCGTTCGGGATCGTCTATGCGACCGATGCCCGCGCCTCCAGCCGGGTGCGCGTGGTCGGCACTTTCCCCGCCAGCAGCCATCCGCCGATCACCTATCCCATCGCCGCGCTGCGCAGCTCGACCAATCCCGAGGCCGAGCTGTTCCGCCGCTTCCTGATCTCGCGCGAGGGCAAGGCGATCTTTGCCCGGCGCGGCTTTGCGGCGCGCTGAGGCGAACCGGGCTTGACGCTCACCCCGGACGAACTGGAGGTCATCGCGCTGTCGCTGAAGGTCAGCGGCGTGGCGGTCGCGGCCTGCCTGCCGGTGGCGTTCTGCCTCGCCTGGCTGCTGGCGCGAGGACGCTTTCCCGGGCGCGTGCTGCTTGATGCTCTGGTCCACCTCCCGCTGGTGCTGCCGCCGGTGGTCACCGGGTGGCTGCTGCTGCTCGCCTTCGGCAACAACGGCCCCGCTGGACGCTGGCTTTCGGAGACGTTTGGCGTGACGCTGATGTTCCGCTGGACCGGGGCGGCACTCGCCGCTGCGGTCATGGCGCTGCCTCTGATGGTTCGGGCGATGCGGCTGTCGATCGAGGCGGTCGACCGGCGGCTCGAACAGGCAGCGGAAACGCTGGGCGCCTCGCCGACCCGGGTCTTTGCCACGATCACCCTGCCGCTGGCGCTGCCGGGGCTGCTGGCGGGCGCGGTGCTTGGCTTCGCCCGCTCGCTGGGGGAGTTTGGCGCGACGATTACCTTCGTCTCGAACATCCCCGGGGAAACCCGCACCCTGCCGATCGCGATCTATGGCGCGCTGCAGATCCCCGGCAGCGAGGCCGAGGTCGCCCGCCTCTCGCTGATTGCGGTCGCCCTGTCGCTCGCCGCGCTGGTCGCATCCGAAATGCTGGCGCGCCGTGCCGGGCACGGAAGGGGCGGCCATGTCCTTTGAAGTGCGGGTCAAGCGCCGTCTGGGTGACCGCACAATCACCGCGGACTTTGCCAGCGCGGGTGGCCTGACCGCGCTGTTCGGCCCATCGGGCGCGGGCAAGACATCGGTCCTCAATATGGTCGCGGGGCTGCTGCGCCCCGATGCGGGCCGCGTCGTGGTGGGC
>JAFEEP010000625.1 GCA_018241045.1 Pseudomonadota bacterium
AATAGCATTGCTGGCAGAAAAAGGGGAGTGCGGTCAGGCCGCGCCGCTGATCCGTTGCAGGCTGGCCAATGCCGCACGCAGCGAACGTTCGGTCTCTTCGGGGTCGAGTCCAGGCGGGGTGGCGCTGGCGGCGACCGGCTGGCCTTGCCCGGCGCTGGCCGGGGCATCGAAACGGCGGAACGGCGCGGTGTCGGCCTGATCCGACGACGTTACCGGCGCGACCTCTGGCAGGATCGATCCGCTGGGCTGGCCCAGCGTGAGGCGCGGCGCCTGGCCGGGGAAGATCACCACTGGTTCGACTTGGTCGTCGGTTGCGTCAGGTTCCTCGATCCGCACGAACGAAGTGCGCCCGCCGATCGGCGCAACACCGAGGAGCGAGGCATAGTCACCTTGCAGCGAGGCTTCGTCCTCATCGTCGGGCAGGTCTTCGCTGGTCGCGACCGGCTCGGGTAGCGGGGCTGGGGTTGGCGCGGCGAAGATGTGCCGCGGCGGGAGCAGGCTGGCGAGGGAATCGCCGTCGTCGTCATCCTCGTCGAAGGCGTCGAACGACAGCGGCCGCAAGGCGGCGGGAAGTTCGGTGCGAGCGAAGGGTGCGGGAGCGGCGGGAACGGCAATGGGTTCGGACGCAACCGCCTCGATGGGGAGCTGGGGCAGCGGCGCGGGAGCCGCAACGGGGGCAACCATTTCCGGCGCGGCAGGGGCATCAACGATCGAAGCGGCAGCGCGCGCGGCGCGGCGGCGCTTCATCGATTGCTGCAGGCGCACGGCAAGATCGGTCATGCCCAGCGTGGCGACATCGGGGAGCGGAGCGCCCGGCGCGGGTTCAGCGGCGAAGGCCTGCGCGGGGGCAGTCGGGCGCGCGGCGAACAGCGGTTCGGCCTGGGGTGCTTCGAAGACCGAGGGAGCCAGATCGGCTACCTCGGTGCAGTCAATGCGCACATCCTCGGCGGCTGGAGCGACGCCAAAGATCTGGCGCTCGGCCGGAGTGGGCGGAGCGACCGGAGCCATGCCGAATACCTGGCGCCCGACCATCGCCTGATCATCGGCGGGCTGGGCTTGGGCTGGGGTGAAGGTCGGTTCGGGTTCATTCGCCGCGCAAGCTTCTTCGTCGGCGTAGGCGTTGAGATCTTCACTGGCGGGGGCGGTCGGCTGCGGACCGATCGCGACGACCGCTTCATGCGGGGGCAGTTCCGCCCCGGCAAGGTCGAGGATCTGCGGCTGTCCGCCGGGCAGGGGCGCGGGTTCGTGCGGGACGAACGACACGGGTTCGTGCTCGACCATCAGGCCACGGCGGCGATTGGCCAGCGGGGCGGGTGCCGGTGCGGAAAGTGCCGCGTCGACCGGTTCCTCGCCGCCGAGTTCCTCGTGGGCGGAGATCGGGCGGCGCGCCGGGGCGTCGGGATGGCTGTCACGGGTGCGCAGGCGCGGTTGGGTCTCGCCCTCGTCATGGCTGCGCGCGTCGCGCTTGCGTTCGCGTTTCTCGACCTTGGGGCGGGCGAGGCGACGGCCGATCGCCGCGCCCAGCGCCGCGCCGACCGCGGCCATGCCCAGCGCGATCAGGATGCGTGCGGTGATGCCCAGCGGCGGTGCAGCGGCGGGGACGATCAGGTCAATGCGGCTCGCCCGGACCAGGTTCTCGACCATCGAGACGCGCAGCGCCAGACTGCTGAGACCGAACAGCGCCCCGAACCACAGCGCGACAACCGCCGGAAACAGCGGATTGGCCGTGATCGGCTTGGACTTTGGCGCCTTTCGTTGCTGCTGCTTGGCCACGATGCGAAACCCCGTCTGTAAAATCCTTCGCCGTCCCGGCCGCGCCGTCAGGCGGCAGCGCGGGTGAGGCGACCCAAGGTTTTGCCTAGGACGGTTTGGTAAACATCTTGATAACGATAGACATTGTGCGCCCAGTCATGATTGGCGTCAACGTGGGCGCGGCCTGCGGCGCGGCGCGCGTCCCAGCCAGCGCGGTCGGCCAGCAAGCGGGCCAGCGCGGCGGCACAGGCGGCGGGGTCGTCTGGCGCGAACAGGGTTCCGGTCACGCCGTCCTCGATCAGTTCGCGGTGCCCGCCAACGTCCGATGCGGCCACCAGCTTGCCCTGGGCCATCGCCTCGAGCGGCTTCAACGGCGTGACCAGATCGGTCAGGCGGCTGCGCTTGCGCGGATAGGCCATGACGTCGACCAGGGCATAGTAGCGCTCGACCTCGTGGTGCGGGACGCGCCCGACGAAGCGGATCGCGGCGCGCGCGGCGCTGGCCTCGGCCTGTTGGCGCAGCGCGGCTTCCATGGGCCCGCCGCCGACCATCAGCAGGCGCGCCTGGGGAACCTGGGCGATCAGCGCGGGCATCGCCGTGATCAGATCGTCGAGTCCCTCGTAATCGTAGAAGCTGCCGATGAAACCGATCACCGGGCCGCTCCCCAGCCCCAGCTCGGTTGCCAGCGCGGGATCGGGTGCAGCGGCCTCGCCGAACAGCGCCAGGTCGACCCCGTTCGGGCTGAGCGTGATCTTGCCCGCCGGGGTGCCGCGCCGGACCAGATCGTCCTTCAGTCCCCGGCAGATCGTCACCACCGCGTCGGCGCGGGCGACGACGCGGTTTTCGAGCGCGCGGGTCAGGCGGTATTTCAGGTTGCCCTCGCTGCCGGTGCCGTTCGACACCGCCGCATCCTCCCAGAAAGCGCGAATTTCATAGACCACCGGCAGGCCGAGTCGCTTGCCCGCGATCACCGCCGCCATCCCGCACAGCGCGGGGGAGTGGGCGTGAAGCAGATCGGGGCGCCAGTCTGCGGCAAGGGCACAGATCGCATCGGCCAGCGCATTGATCTCGCGCCATTCGCGCAGGCCAGGCGGCCCGCCCGCTTCGCCGCGGGTGCGGTGAAAGACCAGCCCCTCGGCCTCTTCCCGGTCCGGCCCCTCGGCCAGATGGCGCAGCCCGGTGATCCCGCGCAGCTCGAGCCCCATCGCCTGTTGCGCGGTGAGGATCGCGCGGGTGCGAAATGTGTAGCCGCTGTGCAGAGGCAGCGAATGGTCAAGGACGTGCAGCACCCGTGTCATGCCGCATTCCCTAGGCGATCAAGGCTTAACGCCGCGTCAACCGCGAGGTGCTATCCGCCCGGGAATGGTCGATATCTTCGCCCTTTCGGTGCCCCATGTGCTGCTGCTGATCGCCGTGCTGCGGCTGATCCGCCGCCCCGACCTCGATCACGAGGGGTCGGAGGAGGTGCCGCCGTTCGGCAGGCGCGGGCCGACGCCGCGTGCTTAACCTTGCGCTCACCGGCTTTCTCGCCCTGCTGCTGGTGCTGGGTCTGCGCCGCCCGTTCCTGTGGGTGCTGGCCTATCTCTATGTCGACATCCTCGCCCCGCAGAAAGTTTCGTGGGGTTTTCTTACGCAGATTCCGATCTCGCTGATCACCTTCGTCTGCGCTTTCCTTGGCTGGGCGCTGCTCGACGACAAGCGCGACAGCCGCTTCACCCTGCGCCAGGGCCTGATCCTGGTGCTGCTGGTCTATTGCGGGCTGACCACGCTGAGCGCCGACTTTCCCGAGGCGGCGGCGGAAAAGTGGGCCTGGGTGTGGAAGGCGCTGGTCTTTGCCATCTTCCTGCCCCTGACCCTGCGCACGCGCCTGCGGATCGAGGCGACGGCGCTGGTCATGGTATTGACCGCCGGCGCGATCATCATCGATGGCGGGATCAAGACGCTGGGCGGCGGCGGCGGCTATGGCGAACTGCGCCTCTTCGTCAACGACAACACCGGCCTCTACGAAGGCTCGATCATCTCCACCGTGGCGATCGCGATCATTCCGCTGGTGGTCTGGTTGATGAAGCATGGCACGATCTTTCCGCCCGACTGGCGGGTGCGCCTGTTCGGCTGGGCGCTGATTTTCTCCTGCCTGCTGATTCCGATCGGCACCCAGGCGCGCACCGGGCTGATCTGCATCGCCCTGGTCGCGGTGCTGGCGCTGCGCAGCGCCAAGCGGCGGTTCCTCTACATCGGCCTGGCCGCGCTGGGCATTCTCGTCGCGATCCCACTGCTGCCGGCCAGCTACACCGAGCGGATGAGCACGATCGAGAACCACCAGTCCGACCGCTCTGCCTCCACCCGCGTCGAAGTGTGGAAGTGGACCCTGGGCTATGTCAGTGAACATCCGTTCGGCGGCGGGTTCGAAGCCTATCGCAGCAACAAGATCCGGGTCGAGACGCGCACCATCGATACCGGCAGCGGCAACAACAACGTCTCGGTCGAGGTCGGCGAATCCTTCGATCAGGCCCGCGCCTATCACTCGAGCTATTTCGAGATGCTGGGCGAACAGGGTTGGCCGGGTCTGTTCCTGTGGCTGTGGCTGATGCTTTCGGGACTGTGGCAGATGGAGCGCCTGCGCGCGCGCTGGAAGAAGCGTGTGGTCGAGGGCGAGACCTGGCAGGCCCCGCTGGCCGAGGCGCTGCAGCAGTCGTTGCTCGTCTATATGACCGGATCGCTGTTTGTCGGCATCGCCTTCCAGCCGTTCTGCTATATGCTGATCGGCTTGCAGATCGGGCTGTGGTCCTATCTGCGGCGAATCGATTCGCCGCAGCGACGGCCGATCCGCGCGCCACTCGCCGCCGCGGGGCCGCTTGCCGTAGCGGCAGACTGAGCCGCGTTGCACAGCCGCCCGGCTTGGGCCATGAAGCGCCTTTCCCTTTGGCAGGAGAGGCACCATGACCCCCCAAGAATTGCAGGCCAAGACCGGTGAAGTGATCGGCGTTTCCGGCTGGTTCGAAGTCAGCCAGGAACGGATCAACAAGTTCGCTGAAGCAACCGGCGATTTCCAGTTCATCCACGTCGACGCCGAAAAGGCGAAGATGACCCCGTTCGGCGGGACCATCGCCCACGGCTTCCTCACCCTCTCGCTGCTCCCCGTTCTGGGCGCGATGACCGAGGGCGCGCGGATCGACAACGTCAAGATGGGCGTCAACTACGGCGGCAACAAGACCCGCTTCATCTCGCCCGTCCGTTCGGGCAAGCGCGTGCGCAGCCACACCAAGTTGCTTGAACTGGTCGAGAAGCGCCCCGGCCAGTGGCAGCAGACCAACGAAGTGACCATCGAGATCGAGGGAGAGGACAAGCCCGCGCTGATCTGCGAATGGATCACGATGCTGTTCGTCTGACCGACATCCTCCCCGGGACAGGTTCGACAACTCAAATCCAAGGAATTTCCAATGTCACGTGACGCAGTCATCGTATCCGCCGCCCGCACCCCGATTGGCCGTGCCTATCGCGGCGCCTTCAACGCCACCGCCGGGGCAACCCTGGGTGCGCTCAGCCTCAAGGAAGCGGTCGCCCGCGCCGGGATCGACGGGGCCGAGGTCGATGACGTGCTGTGGGGTTCGGCGCTTGAGCAGGGCACCCAGGCCGGCAACCTCGCCCGTCTCGTCGCGCTGCGCGCCGGTCTGCCGGTGACCACTTCGGGCATGACGATGGACCGTCAGTGTTCCTCGGGCCTGATGTCGATCGCCACTGCGTCGAAGCAAGTCATCATCGACCGGATGGACGTGGTTGCCGCAGGCGGCCAGGAATCGATCAGCCTCGTCCAGACCAAGGATATGCGCGTTTCGCCTGACCGTGCGCTGATCGAAATGCATCCGGCGATCTATATGCCGATGCTGCAGACCGCCGAAGTGGTTGGCAAGCGCTACAACATCAGCCGTGACGCTTGCGACGAATATGCCCTGCAGTCGCAGCAGCGCACCGCTGCCGCCCAGGCCGCGGGCAAGTTCGACCAGGAAATCGTTGCCTGCAGCGCGACCATGGCGGTGACCAACAAGGAAACCGGCGAAGTCACGATGAAGGACGTGACGCTGGCGAAGGATGAGGGCAACCGCCCCGAAACCACGCTGGAAGGGCTCAAGAGCCTCAACCCCGTGCTGCCCGACGGGATCGTCACCGCAGGCAACGCCAGCCAGCTTTCCGATGGTTCAGGTGCGGTGGTGATCATGGAAGCCGCCACCGCCGCGAAGAAGGGCTTGGCCCCGCTTGGCCGCTATGTCGGCATGGCTGTTGCCGGGACCGAGCCTGACGAGATGGGCATCGGCCCGGTCTTCGCGATCCCCAAGCTGCTCAGCCGCTTCGGCCTCAAGATGGACGACATCGGGCTGTGGGAACTGAACGAGGCATTTGCCGTCCAGGTGCTCTACTGCCGCGACAAGCTGGGCATCCCTGACGAGCTGCTCAACGTCAACGGCGGCTCGATCTCGATCGGCCACCCCTATGGCATGACCGGGGCGCGCTGCACCATGCACGCGCTGTTCGAAGGCAAGCGTCGCGGCGCCAAGTACGTTGTCGTGACGATGTGCATCGGCGGCGGTCAGGGCGCGGCGGGTCTGTTCGAGGTCTTGTAAGGCGATGCGGCTTCCCGCGCCCCGGATCGCCCCGCTGACCGATGCGGAGCTGACCCCCGAGGCGCGGGAGGCGCTGGCCGCGCTTCCCGAATTCGCGAGGCGTTACAACATCTTCCGCACCCAGGCGCACAAACCCGCTGCGCTGGCGGCGTTCCTGGCCTGGGGCAACTACATTCTTTCCCCGGCCAATTC
>JAFEEP010000626.1 GCA_018241045.1 Pseudomonadota bacterium
CACAGCGCGGTATCGGCACCCTCAATCAGCGCGATGAATTCGGTCACCGCGGTGATCGCCGCGGCGATATCGTCACGCTGTTGCTGCAGCCGATTGACCTTGTCGCGGCAGCGGTCGATCGTGACGCGACGCTGCTGAACCCGGTTGTCGTCGAGATCGTAGAGATCGATCATCTCCTTGATTTCGGTCAGGCTGAAACCGACGTTCTTTGCGCGCATGATCCAGGCGAGCCGCGCGCGGTCGCGCTTCGAATAGACCCGCGACAAGCCAAGTCGCGCGGGAGAAATCAGACCTTCGTCCTCATAGAAGCGCAGCGCGCGCGCTGTAACGTCGAACTCCGCCGTCAGATCGGAAATCGTGTAGCTGTCGCGCTGCAACGCATCGGGGCGCTCAAGGTGCGCGCCGTCGTGCAGGGTCGATGAGCGGCCGGGGCTGTCCATAGCCCGTGGGTGTAGCTTCCCTTTACGTAAGCGTCAACTATCGATCCGCGTCAACTGACTTCCATCGAGCCGTCGATAAAAACAGCTTGTCGCGCCGGTGTGGCAGGCTGGGCCTGCCGGATGACAGAGCAGCACGAGGGCATCCTGATCGCAATCGACCCGCACCTCCTCGACCTTGAGAACGTGTCCCGATGATTCGCCTTTTTTCCACAGTCGCCCGCGCGAACGTGAATGAAAGTGCGCGAACCCGGTGTCGAGCGTGGCCAGCAGCGCTTCCTGGTCCATGAAGGCCAACATCAGAATTTCGCGCGTCTCGGCATCAACGGCAACCGCCGTCAGCAGGCCATTGGCGTCGAATTTGGGCAGGAAGGTCTTGCCCTGCTCGCGGTCGTCGGGTGTTGCGTTCATCACCCCTCCTTGTTGCAAGAGTATCACAGATGTCGACCAAAAACTGGCCCGCGCCGACATGACGCTTTCAATTTGGCCACGATTCGGGGATTGAGGCGACGCGGTGAACATCCGCCTGCCGAAGCAGCAGCGCCAGATGAGCGCAGCGGCCAGGTTCAGGGAACGAAGTCCGAAACGGACAACCGCATGAGGGATTGAGCGAAGCGGTGCAAGGGGGCACTGCTGAACCGCAAGGCGCTCACGAGTTTCGTCACGAGGACGCCCGGGGCTTGCTCCGGGCGTTTTCGTTTGTCCAGATCAGGTCGCGTCGAGCGCCTCGTCAAGCACGCGGGCGAAACAGGCGATCACCACCCGCTCCGCCCCAGTTCGCTTGATTATCCGCACGCAAGCATCGCTGGTGGCGCCGCTGGTCAGGACGTCATCGACCAGGACTATCTTCGCATCCTTGATCTGCTCCGCGCGCCTCGGGTTGAGCCTGATCGCACCCGACAGCATCCGCGCCCGCGCCGCCTTGCCGAGGCCACCCAGCGGCGGGGTGCGCCGGATTCGCACCAGACCGTCGAGCAGCACTTGCCCGCCGCGCGCCTTGGCTAGTTCCCGCGCGAGGAGCGCCGACTGGTTGAAACCGCGACTCCATAGCCGCCAGCGATGCAACGGCACCGGAACAAACAGCCAACCTTCACCCACGTCCGCAGGCAACCGCGCCGTAATGAGGCGCGCCAGCATTGGTGCGAGGGCGATGCGGTGGCCGTGCTTGAAGGCCAGAACCAGCTTGCGCGAGGCGTCGTTGTAAAGCGTTCCCGCAGCGATCCCTTCGTGACGCGGCGGATGGGCGAGGCACACCGCGCAGATCGCGCCATGCGTCACGCCCTCGCCAAACGGACGCTGGCACATCGCGCAACTCGGCTCACCGGGGATCGCCAGGTCACCCCAGCACCCCGCGCAGAGGCCCGACTGCGCGGCAAGCCCCTGACCGCAAAGCGGGCAGCGCGGGGGAAAGACGAGGTCGACGACCGGGGCGAGGAGCGGGTGGACCTGCATCTTGCCGTCCTATCGCTTGCGCGCGGTCGGCTGGCAAGGCAGGGGACGAGGCGATGACTGCCCCCGCCCCGCCCCGCGTCTTCCATCCCGCCCGCCGCCTCGCGCAACGCCGCCGCGCCGACGCCCTCAGCGCCCGACCCGATACGGCGCGCTACCTGCTCGACGACATGGCCGAGGATGTGATCGAGCGGCTCAGCTTTCTGCGCCACCAGCCAGCGCGCGCGCTGGTGATCGGCGATCGTCACCAGGCCCTGAGCGAGGCGTTGACCGCTCAAGGCTGCGCCGTGACTCACGTCGATGCCGTGAGCGGTTGGGACGAGGAACGGCCCTATCCCCAAGGCAACTTCAACCTGATCGCCAGCCTGGGTGTGCTCGATACGCTCAACGACCCCGTCGGAGCATTGATCCATATCCGTAACGCGCTGGCTCCGGGCGGGCTGGCCCTTGCCAGCTTCAGCGGTGCGGGAAGCCTTCCCGCCCTGCGCGCAGCGATGCTCGAGGCCGATGGCGACCGACCCGCGCCGCGGCTTCACCCGATGATCGACGTGCGTGCCGGGGCGCAGTTGCTGCAGCGCGCCGGCTGGGTGAACCCGGTGGTCGACAATCGCAGCCTTTCGGTGCGCTTCTCGAGCTTCGCCAGCCTGGTCGCGGACCTGCGCGCGCAGGCGCAGGGCAATTGCCTCGCCCGGCCCGGCCCGCCGCTGACGCGCGTGCAGCGCGACGTTGCGAGCGAGGCCTTCGGCAGCGGCCGGGTGGAGACGTTCGAAATCCTCACCCTGACCGGTTGGCGGTCCTAGCCCAGCGCCGCCTGCGCCGCGGCAAGCCGCGCGATCGGCACGCGGAAGGGCGAGGCGCTGACGTAGTCAAGCCCGACCTTTTCGCAGAACGCGATGCTCGACGGGTCCCCGCCATGCTCGCCGCAGATCCCCAGCTTGATCCCGGGACGGGTCTTGCGTCCGCGCTCCGCCGCCATTTCGACCAATTGGCCGACGCCCTCGATATCGAGGCTGACGAAGGGATCGCGCGGGAAGATGCCCTGTTCGACATAGGGGCCGAGGAAGCGCGCCGCATCATCTCTCGAAACGCCTAGAGTAGTCTGGGTCAGATCGTTGGTTCCGAACGAGAAAAACTCGCCAACCTCGGCAATTTCGGCAGCCATCAGAGCGGCGCGGGGCA
>JAFEEP010000627.1 GCA_018241045.1 Pseudomonadota bacterium
ATCGCACCACCGAGCAGCAGAAGATGCTCGGTCAGCGTGGTCTTGCCGGCGTCAGGGTGCGAGATGATCGCAAACGTCCTGCGGCGGCCGGATTCGGTGGGCAGCGTGCTCATGGCGGCGGGGGAGTAGCAGCGGATGCGGCTTGCGGCAAGCCGGGATGCGGAAGACCGCTTACGTAGCCGTTCCGTCTTGAACTTTGCCGCCCTCGCGCCGAGCATCGGGGCGTTGAGGAGGCGCCGCGCATGGCTCGCAATTTCGGAATCCCTCGCCCGGTGCATGCCGGCAACCGTGCGCCCGGCCGCTACGCGACGCCCGTCATCCTCGCCGGGCTCGTCGCCGCGACCATTCCGGTGCTCTGGCTGATCGCGAACTAGGTAGTGGACTCATAAGCACGGGTCCAGAGCCGGGTTGAAGCCAGGGCAACGGCAGCGAGGAAGTTTCGTGCCAGCTTGTCGAAGCGGGTGGCGATACGCCTGAAGTGCTTGAGTTTGCAGAAGAAGCGCTCGACCAGGTTTCGCTGACGATAGATGCGGCGGTCGACGGAGCGATGCACCAGGCGCTGGCTGGTCGATGGGATGTGGGCTTTGGCTCCGCTGGCCCTGATCAAGTCGAGCAGCGCATTGGCGTCATATCCGCGGTCGGCGACGACGTGCCGGCACTTGAGGCCAGCAAGCAGGAGCGGTGCCGCGCGCAGATCATGGTCTTGTCCGGCGGTCAGCACGAGGCGCACTGGTAGGCCGTTCTCGTCGACCAAGGCGTTGATCTTTGTGCTCAGTCCTCCACGAGAACGGCCGATGGCGTGATCTTGGCCCCCTTTTTTCCGCCGGCGGCGTGTTGGTGGGCACGGATGATCGAGCTGTCGATGAACGCCATCGAATGCGGCGACTTGGCCGCCAACGTCTCGAAGACCTGTACCCAGACGCCGGCCTTGGCCCAGCGATTGAAGCGATTATAGACCGTCGTGTAAGGCCCAAAACGCTCGGGCAAATCGCGCCAGGGCGAGCCCGTCCGCAGCACATAGAAGATGCCGTTCAGCACCCGCCGGTCGTTCACCCGGGCCACACCGCGAGGCTTGTCCGGCAGCAACGGCTTGATCAATGCCCATTCCGCATCGCTCAGGTCGAACCGTGCCATCTCACCCTCCCGGAACCGGAGGAATGAATCACTGTTCGCCACTCAGCGGAATCCTTTTATGAGTACAGAACCTAGAGCGCTTCATGTTTTGACGGAAGCGTATCCAGCGTTGATGAGATAGTTTGCGCACTCGTTTGGCGTGATGGTGTCGACGAGCTTGCCGATGTGACGCCAGGTGTCGTTGATGGACCGCTTCTGGGCGATGCGCATCCAGTGCTTGATCTTGGCGAAGGCCTGCTCGATCGGATTGAGGTCCGGTGAGTAGGGCGGCAGGAACCAGAGTCTGGCGCCGGCGGCTTTGATGATCTGTCGCAAGGCTGCGGATTTATGGCTGCCCAGATTGTCCAGGATGACGATGTCGCCGGGCTTCAAGGTCGGAACCAGCTGCTGCTCGACATAGGCGCGGAAGGATCGGCCGTTGATCGGTCCGTCGAAGACGCAAGGCGCGGTGAGCCGGTCGCAGCGCAGCGCGCCGAGGAACGTCAGCGTGCGCCAGTGGCCATGTGGCGCAAGGGCGCGCAGCCTTAGGCCCTTTGGTCCCCAACCGCGCAACGGCGCCATGTTGGTCTTGATCCAGGTCTCATCGATGAAGACCAGATGGCTGGGATCCAGGCGGTCTTGCCAGGATCGCCAGCGCACGCGCCGTCGCGCCACGTCGGCGCGGGCCTGCTCAAGCGCGAACAGCGTTTTTTTTGAACCGCAATCCTTCGCGCCGAAGGAACAGCCATACCGCATTGTGCGAGACCTTCACCCCGCGCACCGCCAGCTCGTCCTTCAACCCATGCAGCGTCAGATGTGCCGTCCGCTCGAGCCGCTCCACGATGAAGGCCCGATGGGGATCGAGGATCGGCTTACGATGGCCCCCGATCTTGCCGGGAGCCACAGAGCCGGTCCGCCGATGGCGCTGCGACCACTTCACCACCGATGCGACCGACACCCCAAACCTGACGGCCACCACCCGGCAGCTGTCGCCAGACGCGACCGCAGCCACAACACGTTCACGCAGATCGTTCGAAAGGGGACGGGTCATCGATGCTGGCCTCCATCCCAGCCAGCATCTTGAATCAGACTCGACAACCCTTGGGAATCCCAAATCGATTCACTCAAGCCGTGAAATGCTCTAGGCGTCGGCCTCGACCTTCATGCTGACGATCTTGTCGGGTGCGCCGCTGACCATGCCGCTGGAGCCGTCGCCTTTTTTGATCGCGTCGACATGCTCCATGCCTTCGACGACCTGACCCCAGACCGAATACTGGCGGTCGAGCCAGGGCGCATCCTCGAAGCAGATGAAGAACTGACTGTTGGCGCTGTCCGGATTGTTGGTCCGCGCCATCGAGGCCGTGCCCTTGATGTGCTTCTCGTTCGAGAACTCGGCCTTGAGGTCCGGCAGATCGGAGCCGCCCGAGCCGGTGCCGGTCGGATCGCCGGTCTGGGCCATGAAGCCCGG
>JAFEEP010000628.1 GCA_018241045.1 Pseudomonadota bacterium
GGCGGAAAGATCGCCGAACTGGTCCGCGGCGAGCGGGGCGGCGACGATCAGCGCGGCAAGGCCCGCAAGCACCCCCGCCGGCAGGCCCAGCGCGAACAGGTTGAGCGCGGGGGCGGAGCGGCTCAATACCCCGGTCAGAACCTGCACCAGCAGCAGGACCAGTGTCACCGGCAAGGCGATGGCGACGGCGGCGATGAACATATCCCCGGCAAATCCAGCCAGCATCGCGATCCGGTCAGGGGTGAACCAGCCTCCGCCCGGCGGGAAGGCGGCATAGCTCTCGATCACCAGATGCAGCCAGGTGAGGTGTGCGCCAAGGCCGAGGAACACCACGGTCAGCAGCACGGTGAAATACTGGCCGAGCGCAGGCGAATGCGCGCCGCTGACCGGGTCGACGCTGGTGGCCAGACTCATCCCCATGGCCCCGCCGATCAGTTCGGCGGCGATCACCGGCGCGGCGAACGACAGCTGCAGTACGAAGCCCAGGGCCAACCCGATCAACGCTTCACCCGCCAGCACGATCAGGCCGGGCAGCGACAGCAGGGCGGGCGGGACGGTGACCGGAACCCAGACGCAGACCAGTACCGCCAGCGCGGCGCTCACCGCCACGCGCAGTTGCAGCGGCACCATGACCGCGCCAAAGAACGGCGCGGCGAGCAGCGCGGCGGCGATGCGGGTCATGACGAAGACCAGCCGCCACAACTCCCCCTCGACCGCGCCGAAGCCAAAATCGAGCCCGATCAATGGACTATTTCTGCAATTGCAGTGAATATCTCGGTGGTGAAATCGGCGACTAATCCCATCATTGCTCCGCCGAGCACGACCAGCACCAGCGCGATCACCCCCAGCTTGGGGACGAAGGACAAGGTCTGTTCGTTGACCGAGGTCGCGGCCTGGATCACGCCCACGACCAGCCCGACCGCCAGGCTGGCGAGCAGCACGGGTGCGGCAACAAGGGCCGTGACCCACAGCATCCGATCGGCCAGTGCGAGGAGCGGGGCGGGATCATCCATTGTGGCTGCCCCATGCGTTGCGTGCCAATGTCGTCATCACCCGAAACTAGCTGCAAGGCTGCCCATCAGCAGCGCCCAGCCATCGACCAGCACGAACAGCAGCAGCTTGAACGGCAGGCTGACGATGGTCGGACTCATCATCATCATTCCCAGGCTCATCAGCACCGAGGCGACGACCAGATCGATCACCAGGAACGGCAGGAACAGCATGAAGCCGATCTGGAACGCGGTCTTGAGCTCGCTGGTGACGAAGGCGGGTAGCAGGATCGAGAACGGCACATCCTCGGCCCGCGCGAACTTGGGCACCTTGGCCAGGTCGGCGAAGACCGACAGGTCCTTCTCGCGGGTCTGGCGGATCATGAACGCGTGAAAGGCGGTGCCACCGGCGGCGATCGCCTGTTCGCCGTTGATCGTCCCGGCGGCATAGGGTGCAATCGCCTCTGCATTCAGCTTGTCGAGCGTCGGGCCCATCACGAACAGCGAAAGGAACAGCGACAGTCCGATCAGTACCTGGTTGGGCGGGCTTTGCTGCAGGCCCAGCGCCTGCCGCAGGATCGACAGCACGATCAGGATTCGGGTGAAGCTGGTCATCATCAGCAAGAGGCCGGGCAGGATCGTCAGCAACCCCATCATCAGCAACAGCTGGAGCGACAGCGACAGACCCGGACCATGTGCCCCGCTGGCGGCACCCAGCGCACGGTCGAGCGCGGAGGGGATCGCGCTCTGGGCATGGGCTACTGCGGGGATGAGCAGGACAGGAAGGACAAGGAACCGGCGCATCATTCGCCCACCTCCCGTGCCGGAGCCTCGGCAAGCCGGGTCAGTCCGTTGCGCGATGCGGCGACCAGCACCTCGCGACCGGCGAACTCGATCACGGCCAGCTTGAGGGTGGGTGAGAGCAGCGTGGTTTCGATCACCCGCACCCGTTTCGCCGCGCCCGGTGCAACGCCAAGGCGTCCCTGCGCCTTCTGCGCCAGCTTGAGGCACCCCCAGGCAAGGCCGCCGATCAATGGCAGCAGCACGACCAGCTTGAGCAGATACCAGATCATTGCGCCGCCCCTCCCGCCGGTGCCGCAGCGCCGGCCATTTCGACGATGCGCAGCCCGAAGCGGTTCCCTTGCGCAACGATCTCGCCCCGGGCGATCAGCTTGCCGTTGACGTGAACGTCGAGCAGTTCGTCGGTCAGCCGGTCGAGCATGACCACGCTGTCCTCACCCAGCGCGAGCACGTCCTTCAGCTTCATTTCGGTGCGGCCAAGTTCGACCGAAAGGCGCACGTCGACCTCTTTCAGAAGGTCGAAGCCGCGGGTGTGGATGGTCATTTGCGTTTCCCCTGCAATGCTTGCGTCAAGCGGCGATGGTGGTGATCTGAACCGCGATCCGGTCGTCCTGCGCGCCGACCGTGCCCTTCGCGACGATCTCTGCGCCGATGCTGATCGGCACCGCGCGCGCCACCGCGACCGGCAGGACCGAACCGACTTCGAGCATCGACACCGCATGAAGCGGCACGCTCATGTCGACCAGCACCGCGCGCAGGGGCAGCGGCAGATCGGCGAAGGGCGCGGCGGCGGGATCGGCCTCGCCGCGCGGCGTGGACCCGGCTCGCACGCCGCCGCCAAGCAGCTTGGGCAACATGGTCAGCGGCAGGGCCAGCGTCAGCCGCCAGGGCGCGGTCGATCCGTCGCCCAGTTCCAGCGTCAGTGCGGCCAGCTTTATCCCGGCGGGATAGGCGCCCAGCTCGGCAAGGCGCGTTGCGCGGCGCTGCGCCTGCACCGCCTGGTCGCCCTCATGGCCAAATGCCGCAGCAAGCGCGGCGGTGATGAGCGCCTCGATCCGCTCGATCATCAGCCTTGCGGAAAGCGGGAAGGCGACGGGCAGCGGGGCAGGGGACTGCCCCGGTCCGCCGAAGGCGCGATCGACCAGCGCCAGCACCGCGCCGCCATCGAGCGCGGCAAGCAGGCTTACGCCTGGCACCCCTGTCGAAAGCAGCAAGGTGGCGGCGAGCGTGCCGATCCGGTCGGCCAGTTCGCCCTCGTGCGTTTCGCGCGGCGGCTGGACGGCGCAGGTCAGGCTCTTGCCCGCGCAGAGCGGCGCCAGCGCAGGTGCCAGGGCGCGGCCCAACCGTTCGCCCAGCCGCTCGAATTGCGGAAGCAGGTCGACGGGCTCCGGCCCGCGGCGCAGCAACTCGGGACAGTGTTGCGCGGCGATCCGCTCGGCAATCGGGGCGCGCTCGGGCTTCACTGGACGAGGAAGCTCTTGAAATAGACCTGGTCGACGCCGCCAAACCCTTCGTTGCGGGTCAGGACCTGGTTGATCGCCGCGGTCAGCCGCTTGCCCAGATACTCCTTGCCCTCAGGGGTGAAGGCGTCTTCCTCGGGGGTGTCGGCCAGAACCACCAGGATCGCGCTGCGGATCGCCAGTTCGTGCTTCTTGAGCCACATCAGCACCCGCCCGTCGCGCTGGGTCGAGCAAGCCAGGCTGACCTGGACCAGCGCGGTCGAATGCTTGAGGTTCGAGGTGAAATCCTCGCTGAAGTTGTAATAGCTGGTGCGGTATTCGCTGCCGCCTTCGCCCTCGACCTCGGTAGTCGCTGCGGTCTCGCCCTCCTTGCCTTCGCTCTTGGGGGCATAGGGGTCTTCCTCGCCCTTGCGGATCAGCCGGGGCAGGTTGTCATCCTTGCCGGCATGGTCGCGCTTGCCGCCGACCATGCCGCCCTTGACCAGGGCGAAGGTTCCGCCGCCACCGGCGCCGATCAGTCCGACCGCCAGCAGGGCCTTGACCATCAGGCCCTTGCCCTTTCCCGGTTTGGCGACCTTGCCACTCTTCTCATTCATTCTCTATTATCCTTCATAATATTCGGAAATCAGGCAAAAATACCTGATGATACGGGTTCACCATGTGCCGTGTGACGCGGTGGCGCCGGATTGGATCGCGCCGGACGGTCGTCACGCTGGTCGGGTCGGGGCTGCCCGCGCGACTGGCCACCGGACTGGTCGAATCCGCGCGGCTGGGTGTCGCGCGGCTGACTTTGCGCGGTGTCGCTTGCCGGCGCGACGGGCTGGATCGGCGGCGCAGCGGCGACCGCGCGGGCGAAGTCGGGATCGGCGCTGGCCATGGTCACGCTCAGCGCACCGTCCTCGTGGTGAAAGTGCAGCCGCACCGGCCCGAACTCGCCGTGGCTGACCGCGACTGCGACGGTTTGCGGCGCGACCGCCTCGCGCGCGGCGGCCAGCCGGTCGACCAGCGCGGCGAAGTCGTGTGGTTGCACGGCGGGCGTAGCTGCGGTTTGCGGAAATGCAGGGTGCGCCAGCGGCACGGAGATGGTCGCTGGCGCGCCAATCGGCACTGGCAGATCGGTCTGGTGGACGAGGCGGACGATGCCCTCGCCCTCGCGCGGCATGGCGGGTTTTGGCGCGCCGGTGATGGCCCTCGCGTCGGCGGTAGGCGGCTGTGGCATAGGCGCCGCCTCATCGCGCGCTGATCGGCCCGAAGGGGGAGAGGGTGCGGTGTTCGTGGGCGCTGTTTCCGGTTCGCTGGGCAGAGGGGTAGTGGGCGCAAGGGCGGCGATGGGTAGCGACAGGCCCTGCACCGCCGGAGCGGGTGTTGCGTTTCCCGCGATAGCGGTCGAACCGGGTTGATCCGACGCTTCGTCCGTTTCCGCGGATTTTGGCGCTTCACCGTCTGCCTCGCCATTCGCGCCAATATTATGCGCGGGCAGTCGATCGGCAGCGGCTATGGCAAGCGGCAAGGCGGGCGGCAGGATCTTGCCGTTTGGCACCTCATTTGCCGGGTGCGGCTGGAGGGGTGCCGGAACGGGAGGACCCAC
>JAFEEP010000629.1 GCA_018241045.1 Pseudomonadota bacterium
CGGGGCTGTGCGCGAAGCGGGGATTTCGTTCAACCTGCGCGGCGACAGGAGCGCGGGGCGGCTGATTGGTGACCGCCGCCGCCTGGGTCGCGCGATCGGCCACCTGATCGACAATGCCGTGGCCGCGACACCGCAAGGCGGGCGGATCCTGGTCGAGCTGTCAGGGCGCAAGGGCAAGGCGCAGATCGTGGTTTCGGACAACGGCGCGGGGATGGATCCGGCGACGCTGGCGCGCGCACTTGAGGGGATCAAGGTCAGCGCCGATGGCAAGACGATCGAGCGCCGCCAGGGCCTTGGGCTGCCGCTCGCTCGGCAATTGATCGAGGCGCACGGCGGGACGCTGCAACTGCTGTCCGAGCCGGGTCAGGGGACCGCCGCGATCGTCGAACTGCCGTGAGGATGGATCTCTCTGATCAGGCGGCCACTGCCGCGCTTGGCGCGCGCATCGCCGCGCGGTTGCGGCCGGGCGATGTCGTCGCGCTGTCGGGCGGGCTGGGCGCGGGCAAGACCACGTTGGCGCGCGCGATCATCGCGGCGCTGGGCCACATGGGTGAGGTACCGTCCCCCACCTTCGCGATTATCGAGACCTATGATCCTCCCACCGTCCGTCTGCCGCTGGTGCACGCCGATTTCTACCGCCTCGAACGCCCCGAGGATGCGGAGGAACTGGGTCTTGACGACTACCGCGAGGGCGCCGTGCTGATCGCCGAATGGCCTGACCATGCCGGGGGCTTCGCGCACGAGCCGGGCTGCCTGTCGCTTCGGCTCGAAACTGCGGAAACAGGGCGGACTGCCATTGTCGAAGGCGGGGCCGATTGGCTAGGGCGCTTGCCATGAGCGAGCACCTGCCCGATGGCGTCGACATTTTCCTGGCCGGGGCTGGCTGGACCGGCGCGGTGATCGAGCCGCTGGCGGGTGATGCCTCGTTCCGGCGCTACTTCCGGGTGCGGCATGGCGACAAGTCGGCGATGCTGATGGACGCCCCGCCGCCGCACGAGGATCCGACGCCGTTCCTGCGCGCAGCCAAATGGCTCGACGCGAACAACCTGCGCGCGCCGCTGATCCTGGCCGAGGATGCCGCGCGCGGGCTGGTGCTGATCGAGGACTTCGGCGAGGTGCGGATGCGCGAATACCTCGACGAGTGGCCCCAGGATGAGGACGAGATCTATCGCGCCGCGATCGACGCGCTGGTCGCGCTCCACCGTCTGCCCCCCGGACCATTCACGACTTACGGTATGTCCGAATACCTGCGCGAGGCGCGGCTGTTCACCGAATGGTATTGCCCGGCGCAGGGACTGCGGGTTGATGCCGCCGGGTTCGACGCGGCGTGGGAAAAGGTGATCAGCCAGTTGCTCCCGCGCCAGCGCCCCGGGGTGACGGTGCTGCGCGATTATCACGCCGAGAACATCATGCTGCTTGGTTCGTTGCAATCGCAGGGCCTGCTCGATTTCCAGGACGCGCTGGTTGGTCATCCGGCCTACGATCTGGTCTCGTTGTTGCAGGACGCGCGGCGCGATGTATCGACCGCTCTCGAAACAGAGATGTTCGACTACTACGTCGAACGCAGCGGCGCTGGTGCCGATTTCTTCGCCGACTATGCCCGCCTTGGCGCGCAGCGTAATGCCAAGATCGTGGGGATCTTCGTGCGGCTGTGGAAGCGCGACGGCAAGCCCAGATACCTTGACTACATCCCGCGCGTCTGGGCAGCGCTGGAACGCGACCTGACGCACCCCGCACTGGAGCCGGTGCGGGCGTGGTTCGATGCCAATATTCCCGCTGATCTGCGCAAGGCGGGCGGAGGCGCGTTCGACACATGAGCGCGATGCCCGGCACCGCGATGATCATGGCCGCGGGCAAGGGCACGCGGATGATGCCGCTCACCGCCGACAAGCCCAAGCCGCTGATCGAGGTCGCGGGGACGACCTTGCTCGATCACGTGCTCGATCTGCTGCGCGATGCGGGCGTGGGGCGGATCGTGGTCAACGTTCACTATTTTCCCGAGCAGATCGAAGCGCATCTTGCCGCCAATGCGGGCGATTTCGATGTCGCGATTTCCGACGAGCGCGATCTGTTGCGCGATACCGGCGGCGGGCTGATCAAGGCGCTGCCACTGATTCACGACGATCCGTTCTTCTGCATCAATGCCGACAACTGGTTCGCCGACACGCGCGAACACGCACTGCACCGCATGGCCGCGGCCTGGGATGCCGAGCGGATGGATGTCTTGATGCTTGTAGTGCCCTTTGGAAGGGCTGGAAACACGCAGGGACTGGGGGATTTCGACCTCGACGAACAGGGGCGCCTGTCGCGGGAAGGCGGCAAGCGGGCGCGACCCTATGTCTGGACCGGCATTCAGATGCTGGCGAAGCACATCGTGGCTGACCCACCGGCCGAGGTATTCTCGACCAACGTGTTCTGGGACCGCGCGATCGCACGGGGGCGCTGCTTTGGGCTTGTGCACGATGGCCGCTGGTTCGACGTCGGCTATCCCGAGGCGATCGGCATGACCGAAGCCGCGCTGGCCGGTGCCTGAGCGCCGCGACCTTCAGGTCTATTCGATCGCGGCGCATCGCGGTTTTGCAGACGCGCTCGTCGCCGGACTGATCCCGCGCTATGCCGAACGGGACCTCGGCCTCGCCCGGCTGACCTTGCTGCTCCCCAGTCGCCGCGCCGAACGGATCGTCACCGAGGCTTTCGTTCGCCTCTCAGGCAACGGCCTGCTGCTGCCGCGCATGGCGGTGGTCGGTGATCTCGATCTGGACGAAACGTTGGGGCCGCTGCTCGATCCGCTGGGGACGGGAGCGGCGATTCCACCTGCCGCTGACCCCACGCGCCGCCAGTTGCGGTTGGCCGAACTGCTGCGTGAACAAATGGGCGATCGCGCGCCCGCCACTCCCTGCCTGCTGCGGCTTGCGCAGGAGGCAGGAAGGACGATCGACCGGCTGGCGATCGAAGGGATCGGCTTCGACAAG
>JAFEEP010000062.1 GCA_018241045.1 Pseudomonadota bacterium
AGCGACGATCTCGGCGACCGATTGCACCCGTTCGATCGCGCCGACACCGTGGCCGTCAGACCAGATGTCGCGCCAGGCCTTGGCCCCGTTGTGCGGGTCGGCGAAGTTGAGCGTCGAACGGCATTCGGCCGGAATGGCGTCGGGATCGATCCCGGCGCGGACGATGCTGGGGCGCAGCATGTTGTTGGAAATACCGGTGAAGGCATCGGTGCAGATCACGTCGGCGCTGCCCGCCTCGACCAGCATGGCGCGATAGCCGTCGCTGGCCATGCTTTCGCGCGCGGCGATGAACCGGGTGCCGAGATAGGCCAAGTCGGCCCCGAGCGCGAGCGCACCACGGATTGCCGACCCGGTGGCAATTCCGCCACCCGCGACGATATAGCCGTCCCAGAAGCTGCGCACCTCGGGCACGAAGGCGAACGGCGAGAGCTGGCCGGTATGGCCCCCCGCTCCGGCGCAAACCAGCACGAGACCATCGACGCCCCACTCCGCCGCCTTGCGCGCCTGGGCCACGGTGACGACGTCGGCGAAGACCAGCCCGCCGTAGCCGTGCACCGCCTCGATCACCGCGGCGGGGCTGCCGAGCGCGGTGATCACCAGCGGCACCTGATACTTGCAGACCAGTCCGAGATCGTGCTCGACGCGCGGGTTGCGCTTGTTGGCGACCAGGTTGACCGCCCAGCTGCCCGGCGCATCGGCGCCGATCTCGGACCGGACCCGGCCGAGCCAGGCGTCGAGGTCCTCGCCGCTGCGAGCGTTGGCGGCGGGCATCGCCCCGACGATGCCGGCCCGCGCGCTCGCCACGACCAGATCCGGGCTGCTGACCAGGAACATCGGCGCGGCAATCGCCGGCAGGCGCAGGTGGGCGAAGGCGTCGCGCTCAGCCATGCGCGTGCTCCGCAGTTTGCAGCCTGCTGTCCGCGTGCTGAGCGACGTAGAGTTCGGTCAGCTTCCAGCGCAACACCTTGAGCATCGCGTTGCGCGGCAGGCTGTCCATCACCAGCAGCGCCTGCGGCAGCTTGAATACCGCTAGGTGCTCTTCGCGCAGGTAGGCGACGAGTTCATCGAGTGAGACCGACTGACCCGGCTTGGGCACCACCGCCACGCCGAGCTTCTCGCCCAACCGGTCGTCGGGATAGCCAAACGCCGCGACTTCGGCGATCGCCGGATAGGCCGACAGCATGTTGTCGATTTCAGCCGGAGCGATGTTGAACCCGCCGCGGATAATCACTTCCTTGCTCCGCCCCTCGAAGCGATAGAAGCGGTGCACCGCTCCGTCGCCGGCGATCTGGAACAGGTCGCCGGTCCGGTAGAAGCCGTGCTCATCGAAGGCTTCGGCAGTGCGTTCGTCTGGGCCGAGATAGCCAGCGAACAGCGACGGTCCCTTGAAGCGCAGTTCGCCAGTCACGCCAGGCTCGGTGATTTCCTCCCCAGTCGCGGCGTCGACCAGCCGGGTTTCGCACCACGCCGCACCGGGCAGGCTCGCCCACAGGATGTCGGGGCGACCGAACCGGGGGAAATACTGCGAGCGCATCGAGGAATCAGGAATTTCGACCGCGTTGGACAGCAGCGAGACGCCTTCGTTCGAGCCGAAGAAGTTAATGATCTCGACCCCGAAACGATCCTTCATCTCGTCGATCGCCCACTGCGGGATCGCCGCCGATCCTGAACCCAGCACGCGCAGGCTCGAGAGGTCGGCCCGGGCTCCCAGCGCCGGATCCTTGAGCAGTGAGACCATGAAGGCCGGCGGCATGAAGGTGACGGTGACCCGTTCCTGCCGGATCTGGTCGAGCACCAGCGCGAGATCGAGCGGATTGTGCAGGATCATCGTACCCGCACACAGCAGCCACGAGTAGAACGTGCCGCCAATCGCGGCCATGTTGACCATCGGCCGGGCGTTGCGCAGCACGTCGCCGTCGCAAAGTCCGGCACCGTCGTGCATCATCTGCCCGATCACCCGCCACTGGTTGTGGGTGCGCATCACGCCCTTGGCCGCACCTTCGGTGCCCGAGGTCCAGCAGACTGTCAGCAGGTCGTTCGGCCCGGTCGGCTCGATCGTGCCAGGCAGCGGTGCCGAGCCATCGATCTGGTCGATGTTGAGCAGCGGTACATTCTTGGCGCGGCACACCGGCGCCGCGTTGTCTGCCATCGCGCGGTCCTTGAACCGCGTCAGCGAGACGAACAGGCGCGGGTGGAGCTGTTCGAAGATGTCATCCAGTTCGTGCTGGTCGAACTGGATCAGGATCGGACTGGCGACCGCGCCGATCCGGCTGCAGGCGAGCAGGATCGCAACCGCTTCGTAGATGTTGGGCAGCTGGTAGGCGACCACGTCGCCGGCCCCGACCCCATGGCCCGCCATCACGGCGGCCAACCGGTCGACCTCGGCATCGAATTCGGCATAGCTCAGCCGGCGCGGCTGGCCCTGCGTGAACTCTGCACGGTTGGGCGGATCGGCCATTGCCAGCCGGGCCGGCACCCGCGCGACATTGGCGCGGAAGTCCTCGTCGAGCGACGTGCTCCCCCACCAACCACGCGCGGTGTAGTCCTTGACCAGATCGGGCGTTACGCGGATCATGCGGGTTGAACCTGCGCGGCCGCCTGCCCGGCAGGAGCCATCCGGAAATAACGCCGCCCGGCCAGCAGCAGAGCGATCGCCACCGGCATCACCACCACGCCCATCGTCAGCAGTGACATCCCGACCATCTTCTTGTCGGCGAAGACGTAATCGGTGAGCATCCCGACCACGAGCGGGCCAAGCGCCAGCCCGAGCAGGTTGCCGACCAGCATGAACAGTGCACCCGACAACCCGCGGAACCGTGGCGGCGCGACGATCTGCAGCGAGGCGGCGTTGAGCGAACCCGGAAAGGCGACGAAGAATATCTGCAGCGCTGCCACCGCCAGCACCACGCCGGCTCCATGAAACAGCGTCAGGATGACGACGCCAAGCAAAAGCATCGCGCAGGATGCCGCGCCCAAGGTCATTTCCGCGCTGGCATCGCCGCGCTCGCGCAACATGCGTGCAGCCTTGCCGCCCAGGAAGGCGCCCAATGGTCCGAAGATCAGGAACTGGATGCCCATGACCAGCCCCACCTGCGTTACCGGCCAATGGTAGGTCCGCAGCAACAGCACCGGCAGCCACGATGTGATCGCATAGGAAAACATCATGTGCAGCCCGAAGCCCAGGTTGTGGTTGGTGTAGGCGGCCCGGTTGGCCCGAACGAAGGCGAAAAATTCGCGGTGGCTGGTCGCTTTGGCGGCCTGTGCTTCCGCGCCCGGGACAGCGCGATCCATCGTCCCACGCTCGGGCTCACGGATGAACCAGCGAATGACAAGGCCAAGCAACAGGCCCGGTACGCCGACGACCAGGAAGGTCAGCCGCCAGCTTTCGAGCGTGCCGAGCAGCGGCATCGTGACCGGAGGGATCGATTCGAGATAGCCGATCAGCCGTCCGCCCAAGATAAACGCCACCCCGCTGCCAAGGTGCATTCCGGTGGCGTAGATGGCGAAGGCGCGGGTGCGACGGCGCGGCTCGTAGTAGTCCGACAGCAGCGAATAGGCCCCGGGTGACAGCGCCGCCTCGCCCACGCCGACCATCATCCGCGCTGCGAAGAGCTGACCATAGCCGCGCGCCAACCCGCACACTGCGGTGGCCAGGCTCCACCAGGCCACCGCCCAGTCGAGGATCCGCACGCTGTGATGCCGATCGATCAGTCCGCCGACGTAGAGGCCGACAATGGTGTAGAACAGCGCGAACGACGTGCCGTGCAACAGGCTGAACTGGCTATCGTTGATCTTCAGGTCACGCTGCAACGGCTCGATCATCAGGACCAGGATCTGCCGGTCCATGAACGACAGCATATATGCCAGCATCAGCAACGCGGCGGCGCGCTGCGCTCCGGGCAACGTAGCCGGTTGCTCGACCGGCGCGGCGCGCTCCGCCGTGATTGCGGCCGAGGTCACAGCGAACTGCTCATGCGAAAGTGGATGACCTGTCCCATCCCGGTTCTCCCAACGTTCGCGTTCCCGTGGACCCGCGAATCTTTGACTTTTGTTATTGAAGTGATTTGACCTATATCAAATTTGTGGTCAAGCGATTTCTATGTCTGAAGATTACCAGCGTTCGCAGCTTTAAGCTGGGTTTTGCGCAAGGCTGAACCGCGCCTCATGGCGCCGATGTCGTGCATATGTCTATTGAAGCAACGTGGCCGGCGTTACCGTGGTCACGCGCGTTCTGAAGGGGCTGTGCCGCGGGACCCGGTACGCTCAGCCGCGCTCCGCGTCGGGGACATGACGGCCCAGCCGGTCGATCATCGCCTTGGTCCACACCGCGTCCTCGCGCAGGACGGCAATACGTCGCCGGGTCAGCACGGCGCGATAGAACTGCCAGTCGGCCGGATCCTCGCACTTGTCCGGATGATCGGACAACACGCGGGCAAGGTCCCTGGTCAGCTTGCCGATCGCCTCCTCCTGGAAAGCGAGCCGGCGTGCGAACATCGGCAGCACTTCCTCGGGCGACTTGATCCACGCCGAATAGACCATGGTGAGGAAATCGTCGCGCGCGAAGGGCGGCTCGGGTTCGCTGCCGATCCACGTACTCAGGTGCGCGCGGCCCGCCTCGGTCACTTCGTAGACCCGCTTGTCGGGCCGGGCTGACTGCGTCACCAGCGTCGAGGTGACGAAGCCCATGTCCTGCAACCGGGCGAGCGTCGGATAGACCTGACTGGTCTTGGCCGGACGGAAGTTCTGGATCTGCTTGACGATATCGTAGCCTGAGCGCGGCTCGCGCAGGAGCACGCCCAGCACCTGGTGAGCAAGGTTGCCAAGCTGCTTGTCCGACTGCGCCATATCCTCTGCTTGCCCCAAACGCGGCGTCAGGGGAACCTGACGGCGCATCAAAGCCAACGGATTTGTTCGCAAACTAGCCTGACATGCGCCGTCCGAACCTAGACCCGCTCGCCGCGGTAGCGGTCCGCCTCGACCCAACAGGCATGGGTGCCGTTGGTGATCCGCCCCGGTAGCATCACACGTGCCACCGGCCCGGCAGCAACATCGGCCGCATCGAGAATCACGCATTCGGATGAGTTGGCGTTGAGGTCGGTGATGAAGGTCAGGACGTAGCCATCGTCTTCCGATTTCGGATTGGGACGCAGCGCGATCGCCCCTTCACTGCCATAGCGACGCTCGCCGAACTTGTAGATCGACTGTTCGCCGTTGGTCACGTCAAATCGCTTGAGCCCGCCGATGTACCAGTCGCCGGGCTCAAACAGCGCATTGTAGGTGTAGCGATAGGGCAGACCGACGATGTCGTTGGGCACCACCGGGAATTCCGACACCTCGTCCTCCAGCGGCCCTTCGCGGGTTTCACCGGTGCGCATGTTGAACTGCCAACGGTACATGTGCGGGCGGGTGCGGGTCTTGTCGAAGTGGCGACGGATCTGCTCGTGCGCATCCTCGCCCTGCACGCCGACCGCCGGCTTGCCGGGATTGTCCTGGATGCAGCCATCCATGATCACCCAGTCGCCCTGTTCGTAGCAGTTCGACAAGTGCAGCACGAAGCACGGCTTGGCCTCGAACCAGCGCACCGAGCTGTTGTTGCCATGCCGCGGTATCACCCCGAACCGCGACGGCTGCTCGCCGAAGAAGGTCAGCTTGCGCTTGCCCT
>JAFEEP010000630.1 GCA_018241045.1 Pseudomonadota bacterium
CGAACACGTCAAGCAGTACATCGATTTCGCCGCTGCCAATGGCATTCCGCAGGTGCTGGTCGAAGGCTGGAACGTGGGCTGGGATGGCGACTGGTTCGGCAATGGTAACGAGATGGACTTCGCCAAACCGACCGAGGACTTCGATGCCGATATGCTCGCCACCTATGCCAAGGCGCGGGGCGTGCGCCTGATCGGGCACCACGAGACCGGCGGCTCGGCCAGCCATTACGAGGCGCAGTTCGACAAGGCCTTCAAGTTCGCCGCCGATCATAACGAGATGGTGGTCAAGACCGGTTACGTCACCGACGCCGGGCAGATCGAGCGGGTCGATCCCGACGGTACCCAACTGCGCGAGTGGCACGAGGGCCAGTGGATGAGCAACCACTTCATCCGCGTCGCCGAGGCGGCAGCCAAGTACAAGATCGCCTTCGACAGCCACGAGCCGATCAAGGGCACGGGCCTGCAGCGGACCTATCCCAACTGGGTCGCGCGCGAGGGATCGCGCGGGATGGAATACAATTCGTGGGCGGGCAAGAACCCGCCCGAGCACGAGGTCAACCTGGTCTTCACCCGGATGCTTGAAGGGCCGATGGACTTCACTCCGGGCGTTCTCAGCCTCAAGGGCAGCGATAACAGCGATATCCTCTCGACCGAGGCCAAGCAGCTTGCGCTCTATGTCGTGCTCTATTCGCCGGTGGTGATGGCGGCGGATACGCCGGAAAACTACGCCCAGCACATGAACACCTTCAAGTTCATCCGCGACGTCCCGACTGATTGGGAGGAGACGCGCGTTCTGAATGGCGAGGTCGGCGATTTCGTCACCATCGCGCGCAAGGTGCGCGGCGGCAAGGACTGGTACGTGGGTGGGACCACCGATGAGGAGGCGCGCAATTCCGAATTCGCGCTCGATTTCCTCACCCCGGGCGTGCGCTACGACGCGGAAATCTATCGCGACGGCGATGATGCCGACTACCGCACCGACAAGCGCCATAGCGTCGCGATCGAAAGGCGCGTGCTGACCAGCGCCGACCATCTCAACCTGCGCATGGCGCCGGGCGGTGGCTTCGCGATCCGGCTCAAGGCCAGGAAGTGAATCAGATGGGGCGGGGGAGGGCCGTGCTGGCCTTCATCCGCTCCATCGAAAAGGTCGAGCTGACATCGGCGAGATCGGGCACCGCGGCGATCAGCTTGCGATAGATCCGGTCATAGTGCGCAATGTCCCGCACTGACAGCTTGAGCAGGTAATCGACGTCGCCTGCCATGCGGTGACATTCGGCAATCTCGTCGATCCCGGCCACGGCGCGCGAAAAGGCGTCGAGCCATTGCGGGTCGTGCTTGTTGGTGCGGATCGCGACGAACACCGTGGTTGCCAGGCCGACCTTTTCGGGATCGAGCAGCGCCACCCGCCGGGCGATCACCCCGCTGTCTTCAAGCCGCTTGATCCGCCGCCAGCAAGCGTTGTGCGACAACCCGACCCGCTCACCCACCTGGTGAACCGCCAGCGATGCATCGGCCTGCAATTCGCGCAGGATCGCCCAGTCAATCGAATCGATTTGCGGATTTTCACTCATGATTGGGAAAATATAACCGAAATTTCCGGAAAAACCCAGAAATCAGGCGATGAACTTGCCCCACGGTGCGACTATCGTCGATCCACAAGATTGTTGGGAGGATGTCGATGTCGATCACCAGGCTGTTCACCGATCACCCGTCCAGTGTCGGGGAAACCTATGGCGAGCATCTGGCCATGGCCTCTGGCTTTGGCTTGCGCATGATCCTGGGCGGACTTGCTTGCCTGGTCCACGGCCTGCTGCCCTTCCTGTTCGTCAAGACCGGCAGCCGCCAGATCACCACACTGCATTCGACCATGGTCACCAATCGCCAGCGTCAGCCGATGCCCGCGATCCTGGATTTCGTGATCTAGAGGAGCGCGTAGGCAAAGGCGAGCGAGGTGGCGAAGCTGGCCAGCGTCGCCGCAACCACCGGAACGGTCGCGCGCCAGCCCATCTCCAGCAACAGGTCCATCCGGCTGCGCATCGCGGTGGCCGTCACCGCCAGCAGCAGCAGCGCCTTGGACGAGACCAGCGCCCAATGGCTGATCGGCGCGGGCACCGTGACCAGGCTGTTGAGCGTGACCGCGAGAAGGAAGGCGACGATGAACCAGGGCAGCGCGAGCCGCTTCCACACCGGTTGACCCGCGCCCGCTTCGGCCGGGCCGATCGCCAGGCTGACCAGCGCGACGACCGGGGCAAGCAGGGCGACTCGGGCAAGCTTGACGATCGTTGCATAACTGCCCGCCGCGTCGGAGAAGGCGTAACCACCGCCGATCGCCTGGGCGACATCGTGGATCGACGCCCCGATCAGGAACCCCGCCTGCCCGTCGTGCAGGCCCAGTTCCGAGGCCAGCGCCGGATAGACCGACATGGCGAGAGCACTGGCAAGCGACACCCCGACCAGGGTCATCGCGAATTGCGCCTGGCTGAGCCGGTCCTTGCCGATCACGCCATAGAGCGCCAGCGCCGCGCTCGCCCCGCAGACTGCGGTAGCGCCGCCGGCCAGGATCCCGGCATAGCGTGACTGGCCGCCAAGACGCGCCCCGGCGATGCCTGCGGCAAAGGTCACCGCCATGACCACCACCAGTGCGGCGAAGGGGGCCAGCCCCAGCGCGACGATCTGGGCGAAGGTGACCTGGAAGCCCAGCACCACGATCCCGATGCGCAGGCAGGTGCGCGAGGCGAAATCGAGTCCGAGGTGCGTGCGCGTGTCGTGCGAGATGAAATTGAGCGACAGGCCAACCAGCAGCCCAAGCAGGATGATCGGAAAGCCATAGTGGTCCGAGAGCCAGGCCGCCGCCGCCGAGGCGACCCCGCAAACCGCCAGCCCGGGCCATAGCGCCGCCAGCGGCCCTTCGCGGACCGGCAGGCCGGTTTCACGGGCCAGTTGCATTTCTCCGAACAGGTCGCCGCCATGGGGCAGCGAATCCCAATCGATCTTGCGGTTCGTCTCGGCGTGATTGTTCTGGGCCATGCGTTCCCCTGTCTTGAAGCCGTCATGCCCCAAGTCGGCGGTCGAGGCAAAGCCTTCGCTGGTCCGACGGACCAACGCGGGCCTTGCCGCGCCTTACGCGTCAGCGCGCCGGATCAATTGCCGCCCAGCGCCTTGTCCTCGTTGGCCCGCTTGACCACGTAGAGCCGGATCGCCTCGATCTGTTCGGGGCTGAACTGACCCTTCCACGCGACCATGCCGTTCTGCTTGAGCAGCCCGTCGTGGACGATGTCCTGCCACAGCTTGGGATTGCCCAGCGCGACCGAGTGGCGCAGGTCGGGGTTAAGCGATCCGGCGATTGCGGCGTTGCCGTGACAGACAAAGCAACTGTTCGAATAGATCTTGGCTCCAAGCGCGATCTGATCGGGCGTGCCGGTCGCCGGCGGCGGATCAAGTACGCGTTGGACGCTGGGTGGGGCTGCGGGCAGGGTGCCCTTGCCGCCTAGCTTGAACACCATCAGGCGCGAGATGTTGGGGGTGATCTTCGAACTGACCCCGCTACCGCCCGAAACATCCCATACCCCGCCCCAGCCCACCATCACCGCGACATATTGCTCGCCGTCGATCGAATAGGTCATCGGCGCGGCCAGCACGCCCGATTGGGTGGCAAAGCTCCACAGCTTCTTGCCGGCGTCGGCGCTATAGGCGTTGAACTCGCCCGTCGCGGTGCCCTGGAACACCAGGTTGCCCGCCGTGGCCAGCGTGCCGCCGTTGGTCGGCATCGGATAGGGCACCTTCCACTTCACCTTGCCCGCGATCGGATCGAAGGCGACCAGCGCCCCGGTCATCGCCGCCTTGGTCGCCTGGCGCGCCGCTTTGTCGGCAGGGACACCGCCCAGGGTTGCATCGATCCCCAGTTGGAAGCCGGTCGTCCCCGGTTTCCAGTTCGGATCGGGAGCATAGAGTTGGGCGGTGTGGTTGGTCGGAATATAGACAAGTCCGGTCAGTGGGTTGAAACTCATCGGCGTCCAGCTGTGCGCGCCCACCGCGCCGGGCAAGCCGACGAAAGGCTTGCCGGTTACCTCATACCGTGCCTCGGGGTTGACATTGGGCTTGCCGGTGACCGGATCGATCCCGCTGGCCCAATTGATCGTGTCGACGAACGGCTTGGCCGAAATGAACTTTCCGGTCTTGGCATCAAGCAGGTAGAAGAACCCGTTCTTGGGCGCGTGCATGACCACGTGGCGGGTCTCGCCGCCGATCTTGAGGTCGGCCACGGTGATCTGCTGGGCTGAATCGAAGTCCCAGCGGTCCTCGGGCGTTTCCTGGAAATGCCAGGCATATTCGCCAGTGTCGGCGTTCACCGCGACGATCGAGGCGGTGTAGAGGCTGTCGCCTTCCCCCTTGGTGTTCCGGTGTGCCGGGTTCCACGGTTCGGCATTGGCGGTGCCGAAATAGACGAGGTTGGTGACCGGATCGTAGGTGATTGAATCCCAGACGTTGCCGCCACCGCCCAGCTTCCAGAAATCGCCGCTCCAGGTCTTGACCGCC
>JAFEEP010000631.1 GCA_018241045.1 Pseudomonadota bacterium
ATGTCTGCACCGGCGCAAGCGGCGGTCGTGAGGCGCTGTTTCTGGCGATGTCCGAGGATTTCGACGCCATCGTGCTCGATCGGATGCTGCCGGAAATCGATGGGCTGTCGGCGCTGCGATCGCTCCGCGCAGCCGGGGTCGCCACGCCGGTGCTGGTCCTGACCGCGCTGGCGCGGGTCGAGGACCGGGTCGAGGGGCTGGAAGCAGGCGCCGACGACTATCTGGTCAAGCCCTTTGCCTTTTCCGAACTGATCGCCCGGCTCGCCGCGATCGTGCGCCGCCCGGCGGCGGTCAAGGCGGAGACCGTCCTTGCCGCAGGGGATGTCGAACTGAACCTGCTGCGCCGCGAAGTGCGCCGGGCGGGCGTGAAGATCGATCTCCAGCCCAAGGAAATTCAGCTCCTCGAAGTACTGATGCGCAATGCCGGACGGGTGGTAACCCGGACCATGCTGCTCGAACGGGTCTGGGACTTTCACTTCGACCCCAAGACCAACATCGTCGAAACCCACGTCAGCCGCCTGCGCTCGAAGCTCAACGATGGTTTTGAGCGTGATGCGATCGAAACTGTCCGCGGCGCGGGATACATGATGGCCGACAATGCCTAGGCATTCGGCGATCTTCCGGCTCGCGGCGCTGAGCAGCCTGGCGATGACCGCCTTTGCCCTGGTACTGGGGATGCTATTCTATCACACGGCCCGCGCCGACCTGCGCGGCGAGCTCGATCAGCGGATCACGGCCGAGCGCGATGCCGTGCTGTGCGAGGGCGGGATCCGCGGGCAGACGCTGGCCGGACTGGTCGATGCGCGGTCGCGGCATGGCGTGAAGGATATGTATTACACCCTGACAGGCGCTGGCGGGCGATACGAGGCCGGGGTGCAGATCAAGGCGCGTTCCGTGGCGGGCTGGTCGACCATCGGCTTCATCGATGGTGACGGCAAGCCCGACGATGTTCGTGCCCTGGCGACCCCGCTGCCGTCGGGTGAAATGCTGATCGTCGGCGCGGATCCCGAATCGATCGAAAGGCTCGACGAGCGGATGGGCGTGCTGTTCGCGATCGTCTTTGGCGCGATGGCGCTGGCGGGGATTGGCAGCAGCTTTCTCCTGAGCGGAACGATCCGCAACCGGCTGAGTTCGATCACCGATACGGCCGATGCGATCATCGGCGGTGATTTGCACAAGCGGATGCCGGTCGGCGCGCGCGGCGACGAGTTCGACCGGCTTTCCGCCACGCTCAACCTGATGCTCGACCGGATTGAGGGTTTGCTCAGCAACCTTCGCCAGGTGTCAAGCGACATCGCGCATGACCTGCGCACGCCATTGACGCGGATGCGCCAGAAGCTCGATGCCGGTGTGGCCAGCCACGATCCGGCGGTGCTGCGCGGCGCAATCGGCGATGCGCTGGAGCGGACAGACGACCTGCTCGAACTGTTCACGGCGATCCTCTCCATCGCCGAGATCGAGGCGGGCAGCACCCTGCGCGCCGCGCCGCTCGATCTGTCCGCGCTGACCAGCGACATTGCCGACAGTTATGTGCTGGCCGCCGAGGATTCAGGTCGCAGCCTGCGCCATTCGATAGCGCCGGGCATCCACGTTGCCGCGCAGCGCGAACTGATCGCGCAACTGCTGGTCAACCTGCTCGACAATGCCCTGCGCCACACGCCCCCGGCTTCGCTGATCGAGCTGACCCTGGTCAGCGATGCCGACGCCGCAGTCCTGACCGTGGCTGACAACGGGCCGGGAATCGAACCACAGGACCGCGCGCGCGTGTTCGATCGCTTCGTCCGCCTGGAACGCAGCCGCACGACCCCCGGGCACGGCCTGGGGCTGCGGCTGGTCGCAGCCATCGCGGCGGCACACGACGCCACAATCGCTTTGGAAGACAACAACCCCGGAGTTCGCATGACCATCCGTTTTCGGCAGCCAGGGCAATGACCCGGCGCCCGCTTACATTGGCGGCCCTTGCCGCAGCGACCATGCTGGCGGGATGTCAGGCCTATCACGCCGATCCGCTCAGACCGGCCTCCGTCGCGTTGGCCGATCCCGATCAGGCGGTTCTCTCGGCTGATGCCGCCAAGATTGACCGACCCTACCTCACCCCGCAGCCGATCGATCTCAACCAGCCACTGACGCCCAATGCGCTGGCGATCATCACGGTGCTGGAAAACCCCGATCTCAAGGCGCTGCGGGCGAAGAATGGGGTAACTGACGCCCAGGCTTTCGCTGCGATGTTGCTGCCTGATCCGCAGATCGCGCTCAATTTCGACAAGATCCTTTCCGGCCCGGATGTGTTCAACGCCTATGGCGGTTCGCTGGGCATAGACATCAATGCGTTGCTGACGGCCAAGGTGGCGCGGCAGATCGGCACTGCGCAAAAGCGCCAGGTTCGGCTCGATCTTGCCTGGGCCGAATGGCAGTCGGCTGGCCAGGCGCGGCTGCAGGGCGTGCGCGTTTTTGCGCTGGCGCAGCAACTGGCCTTGGCCAAGGAAAGCGCTGCCTTGGCGGAACGGCAATTCACGGTGGTGGCCAGCGCGGCGGGCCGTGGCGACGTCGCTGGCGGCGAAGTCGATTCCCGCCGTCAGGCGGCGCTGGACGCGGGGGACAAGCTGCGTCTGGCGGAGAACGGCCTCGTCACGGCGCGCGGCGAACTCAACCGGCAGCTCGGCCTGGCGCCCAACGCGGTGATTTCCGTCGCGCCCGCGCCCGATCCTGCGCCTGCGCTCGATGCCGAGCAACTGTTTGCCCTGGCGCTTGAGCGCCGTCTTGACCTGGCGGCGCTGCGCGCGGGGTACCAATCCGCCGAGGCCGAGGTCCACAAGTCGATATTGGGCCAGTTTCCAACGCTGTCGCTCAGCTTCAACTATGCGCGCGATACTGCCGACAACAAGACCATCGGGCCAGCGATCGGCTTCAGCCTGCCGCTGTTCAATCGCAATCGCGGCGCAATCCGCACCGCCACCGCCACGCGCGAGCAGCTCAAGGCCGAGTACGAGGCGCGGCTGTTCCAGACCCGCGCCGATATCCGGGCTGCGGTCGACGGCCTGACCACTGTACGCAGCCAGAGCGCGGCCTTGCAGGCGCAACTGCCCGCGCTGGAACGCTATGCTGCCGCGACCGCCCGGGCGGCGCGGAACGGCGACCTCGCCCCGATCACCGCCAGCGCCGCCGAACAGGCGCTGCGCGACCGCCAATTGACCCTGTTGCAACTCCGCCAGCAAGCAGCCGAGCAAACCATCGCGCTTGAGCTTTTGACCGGCAGCCTCAGCGAAGGATGGACAAAGTGAGAAAACTGATCGCCATTGCGCCATTGGCGCTGCTTGCCGGTTGCGGCGCAACGTCAGAAGAAGCCGCCGCGCCGGATCCGGTCGCGGCGGTAAGAACCGCAGTCGCAACGGTCGGCCAGGACAGCCAGTCGATCGAGGTGTTCGGGGTTGCCGAAGCACTGCCGGGCGATCAGCGCGGTATGTCGATCCAGGCAGAAGCACGGGTCGACCGGATCCTGGCGCCAAGCGGAACCCAGGTTCGTGCCGGGCAGGTCGTTGCCATTCTCAGCCCGAGCCAGACCACCCGGCTCGATCTGGCGAAGGCGCGCAGCGATGCCTCTGCGGCATCGGCCGCGCTCGCCCGCACGATGCGCCTGCGCAAGGATGGTCTGGTCAGCGATGCCGAGGTCGATGCGGCACGGGCCGCCGCGCAGGTCGCCAATGCCACGCTGGCCACCACCGGGCAGCGCAGCGGCACGCTGGCGCTGCGTGCGCCGATGGCGGGGACGGTGCAGAACCTGACCGCCAAGCCGGGCGACCTGCTCGCAGCGGGCACGACGGTTGCGACGATCGGGACCCAGGCCAACCTGCAGGCACGGTTCGGGATCGATCCGGCCCTGGCCACGCGGGTTTCGCGCGGACAGGCGATCAAGCTCGGCTCGAGCACTTCAGAGGCGCGCATCGAGACGACCATTTCCGGGATCGACCTCCAGCCTGACCCGACGACCCGGCAACTCTCCGCCCTGGCGAGGATTCCCGGAGGCAGCGGGTTTGCGCTGGGGCAACCGCTGCGCGCAAGCATCGCGGTCGGCGTCATGATCGATGGGGTGACGGTGCCCTATGCGGCGCTGCTCGACGACGGCGGCAAGAGCTTCGTCTTTGTGATCGACAAGGACACCGCCCACCAGGTTGCGGTTCTGCCCGGGAGTTCGGCGGGTGACCGCATCGTCATTCTCAAGGGGTTGAAGGCCGGAGACCGCGTCGTGACCGAAGGCGGCACGGCGCTTGAGGACGGGATGAAGGTCCGCGAGGACAATCCTGCGGCAAAGGCCAAGGCAGGAGCGGGCAAGTGAAGGAAATGATGCAACGGCACAGCCGTTCGATCTGGCTCAGCGTATTCCTGCTGACGCTCGCCGGGCTGGTCGCCGCATTGCGACTGCCGGTCACCCTGTTTCCGCACATCGACTATCCCCGCGTGGTGGTGTCGATCGACGCGGGCGATCGTGACGCGACCCAGATGGCGACCGACATCACCCGGCCCGCGGAAATCGAGATGCGGGCGATCCCGGGGGTGACGCAGATCCGCTCGACCACCAGTCGCGGCTCGGCCGAAATTTCGCTGACCTTCGACTGGGGCGACGACATGGTCGCCGCGACGATGGCGACCCAGGGGGCGATGGCCTCGATCCTGCCGGACTTGCCACCGGGAACCCGATTCACTGTTC
>JAFEEP010000632.1 GCA_018241045.1 Pseudomonadota bacterium
AGGGCAAGACGATGATCAGCCAGCTTGCGGCCCAGGCGGTCGGCGTCGGTGTCGTCGCGATCTGGTCGGCGGTCGCGAGCGCGGTGATCGCGGTCCTCGTCTCGCTGCTCGTCCCGATGCGGGTCAGCGAGGACGACGAGCGCGAAGGGCTTGATCTCGCCAGCCACGGCGAACGGGCATGGGAGTTCGACTGAGCGAATGGACTCGTTCCGCCGCGTCAGCTTTACCGGCCTTCTGCTGAAGATCCTGCGTCAGACGGCAAGCTTCGGCGGTCGTTCCACCCGCGCCGAGCTGATCGTCGGCTTGATCGCCGCGCTGGTGCTGGCGCGAGTGGCCGTACTGCTGGCGGAACTGGCCGCTCCGAACGGCAACCCCTGGCCCGCGATCGTGCTGCAGGTGATAGCGGCCCTGCCCCTGCCTGCACTTATCGTGCGCCGCTTGCACGATCACAGTCGCAGCGGCTGGTGGATCATGCCCGCGCTGTTCGCCTTCACGCTGGCGATAGCCCGTTCGATCGTCGCTGCAACGCAGGGTTTCGAGGCGAGAATCGCGCTCGACCGGGTGATTTGGCCACTCGATTGGATCGCGATCGTCGGCAACGTCGCAATGCTCGTGCTGCTCGTCCTGCCGGGCACCAAGGGTCCGAACCGCTTCGGCCCGGACCCGCGACGGGGCGCCTAGTCGCCCGTCAAAATCCGGTCGACCAGTTGCTTCACCGTGGGCGTGAAGTTGTTCGAATAGAATGGGTCCTGCTTGAAGCGATAGGCCGCGTGGCCCGCGAACATCAGGTTCTGGTCGATGCTGCCCCCGTGGGCAATGTCCTGCAGGGTCTTCTGGATGCAAAAGCTGCGCGGATCGGCAAGGTAGCCGGTGGTGTAATCGTCGTGGTCCTTCCACGACGAGAACCCGCAATGCGACAGGCAGCCCATGCAGTCCTTCTGGTCCTGCTGGATCTCGGTGCGATCGGCGGGGGTGACGAAAACGATGGTATCGTCGGGCGTGCGCAGCCCCTCGGTAAAGCCCGCGCCGAACCATTCGCGCGCGCGCGCAAGGTCGGCCGGCGCCACCCAGAAGTTCTTGCCCTTGACCCCGACGTCGAGCCGCACGGTATGCTCGCCCGCCTCGACCTTCGAATAGGGGATCTGCCGGTGAGAACGGTCCTCGAGATTGCGAAGGAACGGATTGCGCACCGCAGAGCTGTAGAACCCTGTCGGCGAAAAGCGGTGAAGCAGGACATCGCCCGGTTCCAGCTCGCGAAGGCGATCCTTCCACAGCTGGGGGATCGGGCTTTCCTGCGTCAGCAGCGGACGGGTGCCGAACTGGAAGGCGATCGCTCCCAGCTCGGGATTGTCGATCCAGTGATCCCATTCGCGCAGGAACCACACCCCGCCCGCCATGATGATCGGAACCTCGTCCGAGATGCCCTCGGCGCGCATGGTTTCGCGCAGCGCCTTGACCCGGGGATAGGGATCTTCGGGCTTCAGCGGGTCTTCGGCGTTCGACAGGCCGTTGTGCCCGCCCGCCAGCCACGGGTCTTCATAGACCACCGCCGCCATCAGGTGCGCGACCTTGTGATAGGCACGCTTCCACAGCGCGCGGAACGCGCGGGCCGAGCTGATGATCGGCAGGTAGTTGACGTCGAACCGTGCGGCGATTTCCGACAGGCGATAAGGCATCCCGGCGCCGCAGGTCACCCCGGTGACGAGGCCGCGGGTGCGTTCCAGCACGCCTTCCAGCACCTGCTGCGCGCCGCCCATTTCCCACAGCACGTTGATGTTGATCGCACCCTTGCCGCTGGCGATGTCATAGGCGCGCTTGACCTGTTCGACCGCGCCGTCGATCGCATAGCGGATAAGCTGTTCGTGGCGTTCCTTGCGGGTCAGCGCGTCATAGACCTGGCGCACGATCTTGCCTTCGGCGTCATAGCTGTCGGCATTGACGGCGCTGACCGTGCCGATGCCCCCAGCCGCAGCCCAGGCACCCGAACTGGCATGGGTCGACACGGCAACGCCCTTGCCCCCTTCGATCAGCGGCCATACTTCACGCCCGCCATAAAGGATGGGCTTCAGCCCCTTGAACGATGCGGCCCCAGTCATTGCGTCCCCGTCTTTCCCTTGGCCGCGGTACACGGCTTGATGTCTTTCGCTTGCGGTCGCGGCCCCACGGCCTCGAACTGCGCATAGTAGCCCTTGAGCTCGGGCTTGCGTACAAATTCCGCCAGGCGAAACCCTGCTGCATTGAATTCACAGAACAGCAACGCGGGCGGGATGCCGTGCTGGTCGGTCGGCCGATCGGCATCGACCACGATTACCTGTCCATGTTCGCGCAATGCCGGTCGCATATGCCACAGAAACGCGTAGGGCTCACCCACTTCGTGATACACGTGGACGAGGAAGATGCGGTCGAAACTGTTTTCCGGCAGCTTGGGATCTTCCGGCGCGCCGACCTTGATCGAGACGTTGTCGAGCCGCTCGCGCTCGACCCGTTGGCCCAGCCGCTGCATTGCCTCGGCGTCGATGTCCTGCGCCAGGACCCGGCCCTTCGGCCCGACCCGCCCTGCCAGGCGAACGGTGTAGTACCCCTCGCCCGCGCCGATATCGGCAACGGTAGTCCCGGCCTTGATCGCTGCAAGGTCCATCACGACCTTGGCCTCGCCCAGATTGTCGCGCTGATCCTCGCTGGAATAGTCGATCTTGCCGGGAACCGACACCGGCCGGTCCGCCCGGGGAAAGCCGCGCGCGCCTTCGGCCCGACCCGCCTCGGGGTCGGTGCGGTTGCACGCGGCGAGCGCGAGCAGCAGGGCAAGGGCAGCCCCGCAGCGTGTCAATCGACGTCCTCCACCGCAACCTTCTCGCCGGTGACGCGCTGCGCCAGGGCGGCGGCCATGAAGGGATCGAGCGCGCCGTCGAGCACGTCCGACGGAGTCGGGCTGGTCACCCCGGTGCGCAGGTCCTTGACCATCTGGTAGGGTTGCAAAACGTAGGAGCGGATCTGGTGCCCCCAGCCAATGTCGCTCTTGGCGGCGTGTTCGGCACTGGCGGCTTCCTCACGCTTCTGCATCTCGGCTTCGTAGAGCCGCGACTTGAGCATACCCATCGCGATGTCACGGTTCTTGTGCTGGCTGCGATCCTGATGGCTGGAAACGCCGATCCCCGAAGGAATGTGGGTGATCCGCACGGCCGAATCGGTGGTGTTGACGTGCTGCCCGCCGGCGCCCGAAGCGCGGTAGGTATCCATCTTGAGATCGGCGGGATTGATGTCGATCTCGAAGCTGTCGTCGATCACCGGGAAGACCCAGACCGAGCTGAAACTGGTGTGGCGTCGCGCCGAGCTGTCGTAGGGCGAAATGCGAACGAGGCGGTGAACCCCGCTTTCGGTCTTGGCATAACCATAGGCGTTTTCGCCCTTGACCTGGATCGTCGCGGACTTGATCCCGGCCTGCTCCCCTGCCTGGTATTCGATCACGTCGACCTTGAAGCCGCGCTGCTCGGCCCAGCGGCTGTACATCCGCAGCAGCATTTCGGCCCAGTCCTGGCTTTCGGTGCCGCCCGCCCCGGCGTGGATTTCGATGAAGGTGTCGTTGCTGTCGGCCTCGCCGCCGAGCAGCGCCTGAACCTTGTCGGCATCGGCGCGTTCGGCCAGCGCGGCCAGCGCCGCAACGCCTTCATCGACGGTCGCCTCGTCGCCTTCCATTTCGCCCAGCTCGACGAACTCGGTTGCGTCGGCCATCTTGGTCGAGATGTCCTTGACCGTGCTCACCGCCGCGTCGAGGCGGCGGCGCTCCTTCATCACCGCTTCGGCTTCCCTGGGATTGTCCCACAGCTTCGGGTCCTCGACCCGGGCATTGAGCTCGTCGAGCCGACGCAGGGCGCGGTCCCAGTCCAGAAATTTGCGAACGAGGGCAAGCGCCGCCTCGATCCGGTCGATATGGGCCTGCCCTTCGGCACGCATGACGTAAACTCCGCTGGGGCGCGGTCAAAGCCGCACCAATCGTTTCGCGCCCCGCTTAGCGCAAGGCCCCCAATTGTAAAGTCGATGCGCGTCAGCGCCGGGGGGAAAGCGCCTTCACCGCTTCGAGCGAGAGGCGCACATGGTCGCGAAAGTCCATGTTGCTATAGGCCATCGCAATGCGCCCATCCCTGCCGATGACATAGCTGGTCCGCGTGGTCAGCCCGGCGGGCATCCCTTCGCGCTTCAGAGCGACGTCATAGGCGGAAACGATCGCGGGGGTGGCAATCCCTACCGGGAACTTGTCGCGGCAATGCTCGGTCGAGAACTTCTTCTGGGTTTCTAGATCGTCGGCGGACAGCCCGATCACGGTCGCCCCCGCGGCGCGGAACTGGTCCATCGCCTCGGCAAAGGCATGGGCCTCAAGCGTACACCCCTGAGTGAAGCTCTTCGGGTAGAAATAGAGCACCACCGGCCCCTTGCGCAGCGCCGCCTTGAGATTGAAGGCGAAGGGCTTGCCCGCAAGCGCGCCCTGGGTCGCGAAACCCGGTGCCTTGGCGCCCTTGGGCAGATCGGCCGAAGCCGCGGGGGCGAGCGCCAGCGCGATGACGACGGCGGCGAGGCGAAGGAGATGTTGAGCCATGACCCGATCCTGCGCCGATCGCCCCGCGCTGTCCACTCTATTGCGACGGCACAGTCTCGCCCGGAGCGCCCGTCGGCAGGGCGTCGGGTTCGCTCACCGTGTCGTCACCCGAGGAATCCGCCCTGCGGCCCGCAGCGCGATCCTCACCCCGGCGCAGCGCGGCCAGCAGGGCTTCGCGCTGCTTGGCAATGTCCTCCGTCCCGTTGCTGCGCTTGGCCTCGGCGTCGGCCTTGAAGGCTTCCCAGATGATCGCGGGCTTGGGATCGTTGGTGACCACGCCTTCGAACACCCGCTTGCCGCTGACCCGGTCGACCTTGACCATGTGGATGTCGGGCGGTGCGACGAAGGGACGGCTGTCCCAGCGATCGCGGGTGGTCTGGATGAACTGCTTGAAGATGGGCGCGGCAAAGGTGCCGCCCTGGGCATAGCCACCCAGCGAGCGGGGCTGATCGTAGCCGATATAAACGGCACCGACGATGTTTTGCGCGCCCCCGGCAAACCACACGTTGGTCGGGCCGCTGGTGGTTCCGGTCTTGCCGAACAGCGGCATCTTGAGATCGCTCAGGACCACCCCGGTGCCACGGGTAATCACGCCCTCAAGCATATGGACGACCTGGTAGGCGGTGCGCGGATCGATCACCTGCTTGCCGCGTGCGGCCAAGCGCGGCATCGGCTTGCCGTCCCATTGCGCCATGTTGCACTTGTCGCAGCGCCGGTTGTCCGATCGCCAGATGACCTTGCCATTGCGGTCCTGGATGAAATCGATCGTCGAGGAGGGATATTGCACCCCGTTGTTGGCCAGTGCGGCATAGGCATTGGCCATCTGCAACACCGTCGTTTCCCCGGCGCCCAGCGCGAAGGACAGGTAGGGCGGATACTTGCCGATCCCCACCCGCTCGATCTGCTTGACGACGTGATCCATCCCGGTGTCGTTGGCGATCCGCACCGTCATCAGGTTGCGCGACTGTTCAAGCCCCCAGCGCATGGTGTGCGCGCCGCTGCCGCCTTCGTTTCCGAAGTTGCGGAAGCACTTCTGCCCCAGCGCCGCACCTTGATAGACGCAGAACGGCCCATCGAC
>JAFEEP010000633.1 GCA_018241045.1 Pseudomonadota bacterium
GAGGGCTTCCTGCCTATTGGCTTTGTGGCAGCAGGCACGCTCATTTACTTCATTCTTCCCTTGGTGGGATGGCGTGGGGTCTTCATGTGGCTGGCGCTTCCGGCCGTGTTCCTGCTTGTGATTCGGCGCCATGTTCCAGAGTCGCCAAGGTGGCTGGAGAGTCGAGGACGAGATGAGGTAGCAGACTGCACCATATCGCATATCGAAGCCAAGGTGCAGGCCGCGTACGGAAAGCCATTGCCCAGTGTGAGCGTCACCACAGCCAATACTGTCGCCGCACCAAAAGGCATGTTAGCTACCCTGGCCGAACTCTGGTCTCCGGCATACGCACGGCGCACCCTGATGCTGTGGATCGTCTGGTTCTTCACATTGTTGGGGTACTACGGCCTTACGTCTTGGTTGGGCGCACTTCTGCAGCAGGCAGGTTATGAGGTGACCAAGTCAGTCATGTACACCGTCGTCATGTCTTCAGCCGGCATCCCGGGATTCTTCTTTGCCGCTTGGCTCCTCGAGGCAATCGGGCGAAAGAAGTCGGCAATCTTCATGCTCATGGGTAGTGCAATTGCCGCATATGTATACGGGCAGTGCGCAGCAATGAAGTTGCCCATCGAGCAAGTTGTAATGGCCGGTCTCGCACTTCAGTTCTTCATGTTCGGGATGTGGTGCGTGATTTACGCTTACACGCCAGAGTTGTATCCAACGCGAGCACGAGCTACGGGCGCTGGGATCGCTTCTTCCGTCGGACGTCTGGGGTCCATCATCGGCCCGTTCGGACTTGGCCTTGTCCTCCCTATGACGGGTCAGGCAGGCGTATTCGCCATCGGTGCTGGCTGCTTCGTTGTTTCCGCCTTGACCATCGCGTGGCTTGGCACGGAGACAAAGGGGAAACCGTTGGAAGATGTGTCAGCATGACCTTGGCTAGCGTCCGCTCATTCGCGTCATGAGCCAAATGGCGCTAGTCCATCGTGCGGTTGCCGTCGGTTGGAGCGAGGCGGCGAGCATCGCTGCGAGGCCCCGCCTGGGCTGATGCGCGAGGTGCTGGCGCTGTGGCCTGCACCGGAATCGCAGACGCAGTAGCGCGGCCTATCCAACCAGGTACAGCAGGCCGGCGGTCATGCTCACATAGCGCAGGAACTTGCCTATGGCCATGTAGACCACGCAGGGCCAGAACGGCATGCGCAGCCAGCCGGCCACGGCGCACAGCGGATCGCCCACCACGGGTAGCCAGCTCAGCAGGCAGGTCTTGGGGCCCCAGCGGCGCAGCCAGACGCGCGCGCGGCGCTCGGTGCGGCTGAGCTCGCGCGCGGGCTTGGCCTCTGGGTCAACGGCGTGGCCGGCCTGCCGGCGGCGGCGTGCAGCGTCCCAGGCGCGGTGCGCGCCCAGGCCCATCCACCAGCTCACGGCGCCGCCCAGGGTGTTGCCGGCCGTAGCCACGAGCACGGCGGGCCAGAACAGCGCGGGGTTGAGCTTGATCAGGCCGAACACGGCCGGCTCCGAGCCCAGCGGCAGCAGCGTGGCCGAGACAAAGGACACGACGAACACCGTGCTGAGGCCGAACTGCGGCAAGGCCAGCAGGTCCAGCAGTTGTTGCATCCAGGCTTCCATAACAGGGCTGGGAGTGTAGAGCCGTGCCGCATTTCATTTGCTGAAATTTTGAGCAGGTAAAATCTCGCCCCTCACCTACGCCGCGCACCCGTCCCCCAGTCCATGCACATAGGCCATATTCCCCTGGCAAACCGTTTGTTCGTCGCCCCCATGGCGGGGGTGACGGACAGGCCGTTTCGCCAGCTGTGCAAGCGGCTGGGCGCGGGCTATGCGGTGAGCGAGATGGTCACCTCGCGCAAGGATTTGTGGGCCAGCCTGAAGACCAGCCGCCGCGCCAACCATGCGGGCGAGCCCGGGCCGATCGCCGTGCAGATCGCCGGCACCGACGCCGCCATGATGGCCGAGGCCGCCGTCTACAACGTGGAGCGCGGCGCCCAGATCATCGACATCAACATGGGCTGCCCGGCCAAGAAGGTGTGCAACAAATGGGCCGGATCGGCGCTGATGCAGAACGAGGCGCTGGCGGTGGAGATCGCCGCGGCCGTTGTTGATGCCTGCGCGCCACGCAACGTGCCCGTGACGCTGAAGATGCGCACCGGCTGGTGCCAGCAGCAGAAAAACGCCGTGCTGCTGGCGCGCCGCTTCGCGGCCGTGGGCGTGCAGATGCTCACCGTGCACGGCCGCACGCGCGAGCAGGGATACAAGGGCCAGGCCGAATACGACACCATTGCCGCCGTGAAGGCCGCCGTCGCCGTGCCGGTGGTGGCCAATGGCGACATCACCAGTCCCGAGAAGGCGCGCGCCGTGCTGGCCCACACCGGCGCCGACGCCATCATGGTCGGCCGCGCGGCCCAGGGCCGGCCGTGGATCTTCCGCGAGATAGCGCACTACCTGGCCACGGGCGAGCTGCTGGCGCCGCCCCTGGTGGCCGAGGTGCGGCGCCTGCTGCTCGCGCACCTGCAGGACCATTACGGCCTGTACGGCGAGGCCA
>JAFEEP010000634.1 GCA_018241045.1 Pseudomonadota bacterium
CTCTCGCTGCGCGCCGATTACTCCTACCGCGGCACGGTATACTGGTTCACTCTTGAGCGCGGCAGCCAGTGCAACGGCGAGATCCTTTCTCGGCGCGACCATAACCTGCGGGCGCGGATCGCGCTTGACGATATCGCGATCGGCAGGGCCAAGCTTGGGTTGGGCGTCTGGGGCGACAACCTGACCGATCAGCGCAATATCGATTTCGGCATCGATTTCGGCAGCCTTGGCTATGCCAGCGCCTCGTTCAAGAAGCCACGCACGTTCGGCGTGGATGCCCGGATTACGTATTGACGTCGCGGGGCTCGTTACCGGGCCTCGCATCCTGCGATCAGTATGCTGACAAGCTGGCGCAAGTGATCGTCCGATGGCACGTCCTTGGCGATCACGATGTGCCCTGCGATAGACGTGAACAGGGTGGCGATGACCATGGTCGGATCGATGTCCGGGCGGATATCTCCACTCTGCCGCGCCTTGTGCAGCGGTTCGGCCATGGCGACGGAAATGGATTGCCATTGGCGATGTGTTTCTTCCGCCAGGAAGCCCCCGCCCAGTTGGGCGGTCAGGGCATTGATGGCGATCTCGTGCGGCCGTGCCGAAAAGTCGCGGAATGCGGTGGCGATATGATTCAGATGATCGCGCCAGTCGTCGCGCAGCTCTACCTGGAAGGTCGAATTATGGGTGCGCAGGGCGTCGGCCACCAACTGATCGCGGGTGGGCCAGCGGGCATGTATCGTCGAGCGGGCAATGCCGGACCGCTCGGCAACATCGGTCATCGTGAAGTCGATTTCACCATCCTTGATGAACTGCAAAACCGCGTTCGCAACGCTTTGCCGAACCCGTTCCGTGCGGCCGCCTGGCCTGATGCTACCCCGTACCATGCCAACCCCTTACCGGGGGGCGGCACGCAAGTTCAAGGTCCCCCACGCCAACGGGAGCACTTCTGAAAATGGATACCCCATCGATTTCCTCCATCGCAAAGCCTCGGGAACCTTGGGCCTTGCTGGTGCCGCTTTCCTTGGCAGGCTTTGTCCTGATCGGCGGAATGCTGACATCGCTCAGCGTCTATGTGTCCGTTATGCAGCCTCTGCTGGGATGGAGTGCCGCCGAAGCAGGTGCAGGCCCGGTCGCCTTGCTGATCGGGATGAGCGCAGGCAACCTTGTTATAAGCCCGGCACTGCGCAGGCTCGGCATCAACGGAACATTCGCGCTCGGTTCCTTGCTGGCGGCTCTTGCATGGGCCGCAGCGGGGTGGAGCAATACTCTGGCCGGCTTCAGCCTCGCCATGGCAATTGCCGGTTTCGGGACTGGTCTGGGATCTATCGTGCCGGGCATTGCCGTTCTGACTGAAGCGTTCCACGCCCGCCGGGGGCTGGCGATCGGGCTGTTCATCGGCAGTTGTTCCTTAGCCAGTTCGGCGATGCCCATGGCCACGAACCTGCTGATCGAAAGGGCGGGCTGGCGGGTCGCCTTCCAGATCATCGGCCTTGCCGCACTGGTGCTGGTCCCTGTGCTCTGGCGGTTTCTGCCGGGTCGCGCAGTCTCCGGGGGCGCGCGCGTTGCGGATCATTCGGGGCAGGACGGATTAAACCGTCGCGGGGCTTTCCACTTGCCGGCCTTCTGGGTGCTCACGCTCGTGATGACGCTGAGTATGGTGTGCATGAACGGTGTGCTGTTCAACATCGTGACCTACCTTAAGGATCGCGGCACCGCCACGCAGGATGCGGTTGCTCTTTACAGCTTCGCCAATTTCATGAGCCTGCCGGGATTGCTGGTCGGCGGATACTTGTCCGACAGAGTGCGCGTGCAGATCCTGTTTCCGGCGATCCTGCTGATTCAGGCAGCCGGAACCCTCGCTTTGCTGGGCATGGGCGATGCGGGTCCTGTCGCCATGGCAGCCACAGCAGCCTTCGTTGTGCTATGGGGCGGGGTGGCAGGCTTGCCCGCGCAAGCTGGTTCGCTGATGCTGCGTGAAATTACCGGTAGCCGGGAATTCCCGGCATTGCTGGCCATCGTCTTCACGATCAACGGCTTCATCGGTGCGCTTGCACCGGGACTGACCGGTTGGCTGCGCGATGCGACAGGCGATTATCGCTCTGCCTTCGCCCTGTTCGGCCTAGTCATGATTGCATCTGCTGTTGCTGCCTTGTGGTGCCGCGATCCGCGCCCGCAAGCGACAACTGCCAAGTTTTGAGGATTGCCGATGAACCAGAGGATCGCATTTGAACGGGGCGAAGTGCCGGTTGCCTTGAGCGGCTGGACAAAACCCCAGGGCACGGCGCGCGAATGGCCCATGCTGACTGGCGATAGCGCGGCCGATGCCGTGGTGATCGGCGCAGGATTGGCCGGTTCATCGCTGGCGCTGCATCTTGCCGATGCAGGCGTCGCGACAACGGTGCTGGAATCCCGCCAACCGGGCTGGGGCGCGTCGGGCCGCAATGCGGGGCACGTCCTGCCGTTGCTGCGCGACCTCAAACTGTTTGAACGTTTCCCGGATGGCGGGAAAAGGTTTCTGGAGTTGTTCCGCCAGCATCTGACGATCCCGTTCGACCTTTCCGCAAAGCACGGGATCGACTCCGACGCGGTACGTTCCGGCTACATCAACGGCATGAAAACCCGGAAGGCGCAGGACGCATTTCTGCGGCAGCATGCGTATCTGGAGCAGGCCGGCATCCAGCGCTCGATCGCGCTTGATGCAGCACAAATGAAGGAAAGGCTTGGCACCACGGCCTATCCGTTTGGCGTGCTGTTTGAAGATGGGGGTCGGGTTAATCCCTATTTGCTGACCAATGGCATGATAGAAACTGCCGCCCGGCTCGGCGCAAAGATCCACGGCAACAGCGAAGCCATTTCTCTGGAACGGGTCGGGACGCAGTGGCGCGTGCGTACGGCGCAAGGCAGTGTTCTGGCCAATCGGGTAGTGTTCTGCACGGCGGCATACCCGACCGACATCGAGCCCGCATTCCAGCGCGCATTCTATCCCCTGACGGCGTTTGCCCTTGCCACCGCTCCCTTGCCGGAGGAGTTGCAGAGTGTTGTCATACCCGGTGGCGGAACGTTCGCGCAGGCGCCGATTGACCTCAACCCGATGGTCCGGGACCGCCACAACCGGCTGATCCTGTCATCCATTCCGCGCCGTGGCCGTGCTTATGATGCGCAATGGCACTTCCAGTCGCAACTGGCCTGGTTGCACAAGGTCTGGCCCGAAACCCGCAATGTTCCAATTGAGCTTGAAAGCTACTGGACTGGACGCGTGGCCATGCGTGACGCCCAGTTTCCGGGCGTTTTCGAGGTCGACTCCGGCGTGTACGGACTTATGTACTTCAACGCTTGGGGCAATGTGCTGGCGCCGCTGATGGGGATGCTGGTGGCACAGGGTCTTGCCACTGACACAATGCACTCCTTGCCATTTCCGCTTGAACGGGCAGAGCCGGTGACAAGACCGCAAAAGCAGGCATGGCTGATCCAGGACATTCTCATCCCTCTGGCGCGAACCGCCCAGAGGCTCGGTATGGTATAGCGGGTGGCAATCTTCCGCCGCAATTGGGTGTCTGGATCGTTGCACGTGGCGGCGCAAGTCGTTCTGCTTTTGCTGCGCGTCGTGCATATGCGTGATGTGCGCTTTGCGCAGCCTCACTAGCGGTTCATATGGAACTTAGGAGAGGTCTTCTACTATGAGCTTCGACGTCAAACCCCTTGCAGGCGGCTTCGGCCGCGAGATCTGTGGCCTCGACATGGCCCACGGCATCGACCCCGCCACGGCCGCCGCGCTCAAGGCCACCTGGCTCGAGCACGGCGTGCTGCTGTTTCGCGGGATCGGCACCTCGCCCGAGGTGCAGCTCGAGCTGAGCCGCTGCTTCGGCGAACTCGAGCCGCACCCGATCGAGAAGTTCCGCCTCGCCGGCTATCCCGAGCTGATCCTGCTCTCGAACGAGGATGGCCCGACCGGCCCGGTCTACGACTTCGACGGCGTGGAGATCACCCAGCGGATTCCCTGGCACACCGACCTCGCCTTCACCACCACCCCCAATGCCGGCGCCCTGCTGCGCATGGTGCGCAGGGTCGAGACCGGCGGGCAGACCGGCTGGCTCGATACTGCCGCCGCCTACGACGAGCTCGACGAGGCGACCAAGGCCGAGATCGCCGATCTCGAGGCGGTCTACCTGTTCCGCACCGGGATCGAGGAGATGCGCTTCAACCAGCAGGGCGGGCGGCGGATCACCCCGCGCAAGGAAACCTATCCCTACTTCCCGCCGGTGGCCAACCCGCTGGTCTGGACCCATCCCGAAACCGGGCGCAAGGTGCTCA
>JAFEEP010000635.1 GCA_018241045.1 Pseudomonadota bacterium
CGAGGTGTTGCTGGCCTTGTGGGTCGGCAAGCTTGTGAAGTACCTGGTCTACGCGTGGCTGACGGCCAACTTCCCCGGTCGACTCCTGCGCCACGGTCAGGCGCGACTCGCAGCTCTTCACGGTGCATTGGCACGCGCGACCGGCGGCGCCACACCTCTTTCGAATCATGAAGACAAGCACTGAGAGCAGAGTCATGAACGCTGTCACACCCCTTCGCGCGCGATCTGCCGGCGCTCCCGGCGGCCTGAGCCTGTCCTTGCTCATCGCCCTGGTCGTCGGATCCATCATCGGCAGCGGCATCTTCGGCTTGCCGCAGAACATGGCCGCAGGTGCGGGGGCGGGTGCCGTCCTCATCGGCTGGCTCATCACCGGCGTGGGGATGTTGAGCCTGGCACTCGTGTACCAGATGCTCGCGCTGCGCAAGCCTGATCTCAACAACGGTGTCTACGCGTACGCTCGCGCGACCTCGGGCGAGTATGTCGGCTTCAATTTCGACAGGGGCTACTGGGTCAGCGCCTGGATCGGCAACGTCGGCTACCTGGTGGCGGCAGTGTGGAAGGAACGCATCGAGCAGCTTCGAAGCTACCAGGTCAACACGGCGCTGGTGCGCGCCACCGGCAATCCGCGAACAAGGTTCATGCACTGTCTGCCGGCGCTGCACAACCTGGACACGGAGGTCGGCCGGCAGGTGCACGCCCAGTTCGGTCTGAGCGAGCTGGAGGTGACCGACGACGTGTTCGAGTCCGAGGCATCGATCGTGTTCAGCCAAGCGAAAAACCGAATGCACACGATCAAGGCGGTCTTGGTCGCCACGCTCGGCTGAGCCGGCGGTTGCACTCGGAGACCCTCATGAAGATCGTCGTCGCACTCGGAGGCAATGCCCTCCTTCGCAGGGGCGAGGCCCTGAGCGCCGAAAACCAGCTCGCCAACATCCGCCGGGCCGCCGTCCAGCTGGCCCGCATCGCGCCGAGCAAGGAGCTGATGCTGACGCACGGCAACGGCCCGCAGGTGGGCCTGCTGGCACTGCAGGCGGCCGCCTATGCGGCTGCGGACAGCTATTCGCTCGATGTGCTGGGGGCACAGACCGACGGCATGATCGGCTACCTGCTGGAGCAGGAGTTGGGCAACCTGCTGCCAGACCGGCCAATCGCGAAGCTGATGACCCGCGTGCAGGTAGACCCGGCCGACCCGGCCTTCGCCTCGCCCACCAAGCCGATCGGCCCGGTCTACAACGCCATGCAGGCCGAGCGGATCGGCCGTGAGCAAGGCTGATCCATGGCCGCCGCCGGCAATGGGTTGCGTCGGGTCGTGGCATCGCCAAAGCCCTTGAGCGTGGTCGGCTTGCAACCCATCCGCTGGCTGCTGTCGCACAACGCGCTGGTCATCGCGGCCGGCGGCGACGGGAACCCGGTCGCCAAGGCCGCGGACGGGCCTGGCCTGCGCGGCGTCGACGCGGTGATCGACAAGGATCTGTGCAGCAGCCTGCTGGCACGCGAGTTAAACGTCGACTGTCTGGTGATCGCTACCGACGTCGACGCCGTCTACCTCGATTTTGGTCAACCGACGCAAAGCCCGCTGCGCAGGGTGTCGCCAATGGCACTCGACGCACGGCATTTCTCCCGCCGACTCAATGGTGCCCGAGATCGAAGCAGCTTGCGCGTTCGTGCGGGCCACCGGACTTCGGGCGGTGATAGGCTCATTGGAGCAGATTGAGGCGATGCTGCTGGGCGATGCCGGAACGTAGTTCACGCGAAACGGCAAACGCGCGCTCTAACACACGATCAACTTATTGGAGTCTTTAGCGAATGTGTTTCTCAGCCACTGCCAGTTTCACCGCCGGCGGCGTCCTCCTGGCGCTCGGCGCCACGACGGTTCCGCGCGCCGCCAGCCGCGCTGAACTGCCCTATGCGTTGATTCCAGTGCTGTTCGGCCTGCAACAGTTGCTCGAGGGTACCTTATGGCTGACCTTCCCGGACCGGGCACCGACGCTCAATGTGTGGCTCACACATGCGTTCTCGTTTTTCTCGCATGTGCTGTGGCCCATCTACATCCCGCTCGCGGCCTTGGCACTCGAACCCGTGCGCTGGCGGCGCCGGGTGCTGATCGCAATTGCCCTGGCCGGTGCCGTGGTCGGGCTGTATCTGCTCGCTATGCTCGTCCGTCTGCCGATCACTGCGCGCGTGATCGGTCAGCACATCTTCTACGACTCGCCGCATTTCTACGTGCTGACGACGATGGCTTTGTACCTCTTGGGAACCTGTGCCAGCCTGATGTTTTCAAGTCACCGCAGCGTGGTGGCCTTCGGTATCACCGCATTCGGATCCGCGGTCGCTGCCTATGCCTTCTACGCGACCTGGTTCATTTCGGTCTGGTGCTTCTTCGCCGCACTGCTCAGCGTGATCGTCGCTTGGCACTTTTACGCGCCGCGTGTGCCAAGGCTGGCCAGATGAGCCCGCACGTCGACAGCGTCATGCCGACGCGGACACGCACGCGCCTCACCGTTGACGCGCGCTTCGCTACGGGCAAGGCCTTCGCGCACGTTCTCGTCCGAAAAGCGCCCTACATCGCCACATCGCCAGTCGGGGCACGGCGCCGCCGAGTCGACTGATCACTTATGCCGAACCTCTCGAGTTCCACCACCACGGTCGGTCCTCGCCCCGGCGTGCGCCCATCTGGTCTGCTACGGGCGGTCCGGATCACGACGGTCTTTGCGGGCTTCCTGCTGTGGGTTGTATGGCACCGCGGGCTGATGCGCTGCGACACGCACTCCGTGGCCGATCGGTTTGCACAGACTCTCCAGCGGCTCGGCACCACCTTCGTCAAGCTGGGGCAGCACCTCAGCCTACGCAGTGACCTGCTGACGGACGAAGCGCAGCGCGCTCTCGCCCGCCTGCAGACGCATGTGGCGCCCTTTCCTGCCGAGCAGGCCGTCCACGAG
>JAFEEP010000636.1 GCA_018241045.1 Pseudomonadota bacterium
ACGTGCTCGCCTCGGGCGTGGTGCCGCAGCTTTCGCTTATCATGGGGCCGTGCGCGGGCGGGGCGGTTTACTCTCCGGCGATGACTGACTTCATCTTCATGGTGAAGGACAGCTCCTATATGTTCGTCACCGGCCCGGATGTGGTCAAGACCGTGACTAACGAGGTGGTGACCCAGGAGGAACTGGGCGGGGCGATCACGCACAGCACCAAGACCAGCGTCGCCGACCTGGCACTGGAAAACGATATCGAGGCGCTGCTGACCGCGCGCGATTTCTTCGATTTCCTCCCGCTCAACAACCGCGAACCGGTGCCCGAGCGGCCGACCAGCGACCCGTGGGACCGGATCGAGGACAGCCTGGATACCCTGATCCCGGCCAATGCCAACCAGCCCTATGATATGCACGAAGTGGTGCGAAAGGTGCTGGACGAGGGCGATTTCTTCGAGATTCAGCCGGGTCACGCCGCCAACATCCTGTGCGGTTTCGGCCGGGTGGAAGGCAAGACGGTGGGGGTGATCGCCAACCAGCCGATGGTGCTGGCGGGCGTGCTGGACATCAACTCGTCGAAAAAGGCCGCGCGGTTCGTGCGGTTCTGCGACGCGTTCTCGATCCCGATCCTGACCTTCGTGGACGTTCCCGGCTTCCTTCCCGGTACCGCGCAGGAACTGGGTGGGATCATCAAGCACGGCGCCAAGCTGCTGTTCGCCTATGCCGAGGCGACGGTGCCCAAGATCACCGTGATCACCCGCAAGGCCTATGGCGGGGCCTATGACGTGATGGCCTCAAAGCACCTGCGCGGCGACCTCAACTACGCCTGGCCCACCGCCGAAATCGCGGTGATGGGCGCCAAGGGCGCGGTGGAGATCATCTTCCGCTCCGACATCGGCGATCCCGCCAAGATCGCCGAGCGGACGAAGGAGTACGAAGACCGCTTTGCCAACCCCTTCGTGGCGGCGAGCAAGGGGTTCATTGATGAGGTGATCCACCCGCACTCCACGCGGCGGCGGATTGCGTTGGGGCTGCGGAAGCTGCGGGGCAAGAGCCTCGAGAATCCGTGGAAGAAGCATGACAACATTCCGCTGTGATGGACTGGTTCGGGCTCATCTGGCTGGGGATCGTGGGGTTCATTGCCTATTGGCACGGGGCGTGGTTCTGGCGTGCCCACAAGACGGGAACTGCCACCGTGTATTTCCGGTATGAGGTAAGGCGTAACGAAAAGCCCTTTGAATTTCGAATGATTCAATTGGGGCGCATTGCAGGTCTTGTCGTAGCGATAACCATGCTGGTTTTTGGTTTTCAATTCTTTCGCGGGATATAAGAAATGAAACTCGGCCGCCTCAACCACGTCGGCGTGGCAACCCCGTCGATCGCTGACTCGATCGTCTTCTACCGCGACGTCATGGGCGCGACGAAGATCCATGAACCGTTCGATCTGCCTGATCAGGGGGTCAAGGTCTGCTTCGTCGATACCCCGGGCGCGGATGGGGCGCTGAACGGCACCCAGATCGAGCTGATCGAGCCGCTGCCCGGCAATGCCTCGATCGCGGGCTTCCTCGAGAAGAACCCGGCCGGGGGCCAGCATCATATGTGTTATGAAGTGCCTGATATCCACGCCGCCAAGGCCGCGTTCGAGGCTCTGGGCAAGCGGGTGCTGGGCGAACCGCGGATCGGCGCGCACGGCACGCTGATCTTCTTTGTCCACCCGCGCGACATGGGCGGAATACTGACCGAGATCATGGAGACGCCGAACCACTAAGCCCTCTCCCCGGATCGGGGAGAGGATACGAAGGCTTGCAAGCGCGCTTGCTAGCCGCAGTTGGAGAGGGGGCTCTGTCCTCTCGGGTGCCGAGCCCCTCTCCAAGCTTCGCTAGCTCCGTGCGGAGCAAGCTGCGCTATCCTCTCCCCGATCCTGGGAGAGGGAAAGGGAGACAGAATGGCTGACTACGAAACGATCCTCGCCGAACGCGTCGGCAATGTCCTCAAGCTGACGCTCAACCGGCCCGAGCGGCTCAACGCCGCCTCGGTCCAGATGGCCGAGGAACTGGGCGCGGCGTTCTATGACCTGGGCGATGCGCGCGCGGTGATGATCACCGGGGCGGGCAAGGGTTTCTGCTCGGGCGCGGACCTCGCCGCGCGGGGCGAGGCGAGCCCCCTCCAGCAGAAGGGCGGCAGCCACCGTGCGCTGCAGAACTTCTACAACCCGCTGATCACCCAGATCCTGCGCTGCCCGGTGCCGGTGATCACCGCTGTCAATGGTCCGGCGGCGGGGGTCGGCTGCTCGATCGCGCTGGCGGGCGATTTCGTGATCGCGGCGAAGCACGCCTATTTCCTCCAGGCCTTTGTCAACATCGGGCTGGTGCCGGACGGCGGCTCGACCTGGCTGCTCGCCCGCGCGATCGGCCGCGCCCGCGCCACCCGGATGATGATGCTGGGCGAGAAGATCGGCGCCGAACAGGCCGAGGACTGGGGGCTGATCTACAAGGCGGTCGATGACGGCGCGCTGATGGACGAGGCCACGGCGCTCGCCACCCGGCTGTCCGAAGGGCCGACGGTGGCCTATGCGACGATGAAGGCCAATATCCAGACCGCGCTCGACGGCACGCTCAGCCAGGTTTTGCTGGCCGAGGCCGAAGGCCAGCGCGTGGCCGGGGCCAGCGCGGATGCGACGGAAGGCGGAATGGCGTTCCTGCAAAAGCGCAAGGCGGATTTCAAAGGGAAGTAAGCTTAGCCCTCTCTCCTTCAGGGGAGAGGGTTGGGAGAGGGGGATAGCGCAGAAGCCCCTCTCCAACTTCGGCTAGGCGGACGAGCCGCCAAGCCTGCATATCCTCTCCCCTGAAGGGGAGAGGGCAATGAGGTTGGATAGATGGCGAATATCAAGGATTGGCAAGAGGCTGCGGCAAAAGAGGTCAAGGGCAAGGACCTGACCTGGAACACCCCCGAGGGGTTCCCGATCAAGCCGCTCTACACGGCGGACGACGCGGGCGATCCGGGCCTCCCCGGCTTCGCCCCGTTCACCCGCGGGGTGCGCGCCTCGATGTACGCGGGGCGACCCTGGACCATCCGCCAGTACGCAGGGTTCTCCACCGCAGAGGAATCGAACGCCTTCTACCGCCGTAATCTCGCCGCGGGACAGAAGGGGCTGTCGGTCGCCTTCGACCTTGCCACGCACCGCGGCTATGACAGCGATCATCCGCGCGTGGTCGGCGATGTTGGCAAGGCCGGCGTGGCGATCGATTCGGTCGAGGACATGAAGATCCTGTTCGACGGGATTCCGCTCGATCAGATGAGCGTCAGCATGACCATGAACGGCGCGGTGATCCCGATCCTCGCCTTCTTCATCGTCGCCGGGGAGGAGCAGGGGGTTGCCCAGGCCCAGCTCGACGGGACCATCCAGAACGACATCCTCAAGGAGTTCATGGTCCGTAACACCTATATTTACCCGCCCGAACCTTCGATGCGGATCGTGTCGGACATTATCGCCTATACCTCGGCCAATATGCCGAAATTCAACAGTATTTCGATTTCCGGCTATCATATGCACGAGGCCGGGGCGACGGCTGTGCAGGAACTGGCTTTCACCATTGCCGACGGCAAGGAATACGTCCAGCGCGCGATGGCGGCAGGGCTGGATATCGACAAGTTCGCCGGGCGACTGAGCTTCTTCTTCGGCATCGGCATGAACTTCTTCATGGAAGTGGCCAAGCTGCGCGCCGCGCGCACGCTGTGGCACCGGGTGATGGACGGCCTTGGCGCGCAGGACGAACGCAGCAAGATGCTGCGCACCCATTGCCAGACATCGGGCGTCAGCTTGCAGGAGCAGGACCCCTACAACAACGTCATCCGCACCACGATCGAGGCGATGGCCGCAACGCTGGGCGGAACGCAGAGTCTGCACACCAACGCGCTGGACGAAGCGATCGCGCTTCCCACCGATTTCAGCGCGCGGATCGCCCGCAACACCCAGATCGTGCTGGCCGAGGAGAGCGGGATCACCAGGGTGGTCGATCCGCTGGGCGGCTCCTACTACGTCGAGGCGCTGACCCAAACGCTGGTGGATGAGGCGTGGGCGCTGATTGAACAGGTAGATGGGCTGGGCGGCATGACTCGCGCCGTCGCCTCGGGAATGCCCAAGGCCCGGATCGAACAGGCCGCCGCCGCGAAGCAGGCGCGGGTCGATCGCGGCGAGGACGTGATCGTCGGGGTCAACAAGTATCGCCTCGCGCAGGAGGAACACCTCGACACGCTGGAGGTCGACAATCACGCGGTGCGCGACGCGCAGATCGCGCGGCTCAAGGCGACGAAGGCTGCGCGCGATTCCAGCGCCTGCGAGGCGGCGTTGAAGGAACTGACCAACGCCGCGAAGTCTGGCGGCAACCTGCTCGAATATGCCGTCCGCGCCGCTCGCCAGCGTGCGACCTTGGGCGAGATTTCAGATGCGATGGAGGCCGCCTTCGGCCGCTATGGCACTCAGCCGGTTCCGGTTACCGGCATCTACGGCAAGGCCTATGCTGCCGATGCGCGCTATGTCGCGGTGGTTGAGGGCGTCGAGGCGGTCACCCGTCGCCTTGGCCGCAAGCCCCGGCTGCTGGTCGCCAAGATGGGCCAGGACGGGCACGACCGCGGCGCCAACGTGATCGCCAGCGCCTTCACCGACATGGGTTTTGACGTGACCAGCGGGCCGCTGTTCCAGACGCCTGACGAAACCTGCGCGCTGGCGCTTGAGAAAGATGTCGACGCGGTCGGCGCCTCCTCACTCGCGGCTGGCCATAAGACGTTGATCCCGCAACTGATCGTGCTGCTGCGCGAAGCGGGTCGCCCCGACATCAAGGTGACGGCGGGCGGCGTGATCCCGCCGCAGGACTATGACTTCCTGCGCGAAGCGGGGGTGCAGGGGATCTACGGCCCAGGCAGCAACGTGGTAGAATGCGCAGCGGATATGCTGCGCCTGCTGGGGCACAATATGCCGCCGCTTGACGCCTGAAGGAGGGCACCGATGAGCCAGCATCTCGAAACCCTGACCGTCCATGCCGGAACCGAGCCGGACCCGACCACCAGGGCGCGCATCACTCCGATCTACCAGACGTCGAGCTATGTCTTCGACGATGTCGATCACGCCGCCGGGCTGTTCAATCTGGAGATCGCGGGCAATATCTATACCCGCCTGATGAACCCCACCTCTGGCGCCTATGAAGCCAAGGTGGCGGCGCTGGAGGGCGGCGCGGCGGGGCTGGCGGTGGCATCGGGCCACGCGGCGCAGTTCCTGGCCTTCCACACCCTGATGGAGCCGGGGTGCGAGATCGTCGCGGCCAAGAAGCTCTATGGTGGTTCGCTCAACCAGATTGGCCACTCGTTCAAGAAGATGGATTGGCAGGCGCGGTTCGTCGATGCCGACGATCCGGCCAATGTCGCCGCTGCGATCACCGGCAAGACCCGCGCGGTGTTCATCGAAAGCCTCGCCAATCCGGGCGGAGTGGTGCAGGACATCGCCGCGATTGCCGACATTGCCCATGCGGCGGGCGTACCGCTGATCGTCGACAACACCATGGCGACGCCGATGCTGTGCCGCCCGATCGAGCATGGTGCGGATATTGTTGTGCATTCCGGGACCAAGTTCCTCAACGGCCACGGCAATTCGCTGTCCGGGGTGATCGTCGATTCCGGCCGGTTCGACTGGGCGAAGGACGGCAAGTACCCCTATCTGTCAGAGCCCAACCCCAGCTATCACGGCAAGGTCTTTACCGAGGCCTTCGGCAATGTCGCCTTCATCCTTGCCTGCCGGGCGCTGGGCTTGCGCGATCTGGGCATGGCGCTGTCGCCACAAAATTCCTTCTACACGCTGACCGGCATGGAAACGCTGGCGCTGCGGATGGAGCGGCATTGCGACAACGCGCTGCATCTGGCCAGGTGGCTGCAGGCCCACCCCAAGGTCGCCTGGGTCAACTATGCTGCCTTGCCCGAAAGCCCCTATCACCAGCTCGCCAGGCGCTACCTTGGCGGCAAGGGCGGGGCGGTGTTCACCTTCGGGATCAAGGGCGGGTATGAGGCCGGGGTCAAGCTGGTCCAGTCGGTCAAGCTGTTCAGCCACCTCGCCAATCTGGGCGACACCCGCTCGCTGATCATCCATCCCAGCTCGACCACCCACCGCCAGCTTGACGAAGCCGCCCAGGCCGAAGCCGGGGCAGGCCCGGACGTGGTGCGGGTATCAGTCGGGATCGAGCATATCGACGATATCGTCGCCGATCTGGCGCAGGCGCTGGAGGGTGTGTGAGGGCTGTGCCTATCTCACCTCTTTCCGTCACCCCGGTATGGCCGGGAATGATGTGAAGGAGGGAAGGCGGAGTGGTATGCGGTGGAGAGGTTAGATGGCGATTAAATGGGCTGGATCTGGAAATCGCGAGGGTGAGGACTTTGAGATTCTCAATAGCCTTTGCGCTGAAGTCGACACTCTGATGAATGAAGTGCGGCAGGACACCCCTGGATATTTCCCATTCTTTGGGAATGAAAGGGCGAGTGTCTCCCAATTTGTTGCTGCCTCCGCAAGACTTGGATGGTTGCCACTTGCCGAATGGCGCGTGAAGAAGCGTAAATGGGATATTGCTCAGAATGGAGAATATCCCGAGATATCAAATCTATCTTGTGATGAAATAGTAAATGGATATCAGGACTTTTGGTGCTCAACAAAAAATGGATGCTTTGCAATTGAATTTAAGCAAATATCAATCTCTGATATTAAAAAAAGTAATTTATCTGCCATAAATTTACTACTTAAAAATAATAGAAATCATGCTATAAGTGAAATGAAAAGATATGATGAAACTGAGGCGGACCATATTTTCTGTTGCTCTATAATACCAGTCGTATCCGATATTTTGCGTAACGATATTAAAATTATTGCAAACAATTGGGAGTGGTTGTGTCATTTAACGAGCGGTGATGCGGATGATGGGCGCTTGGGTTATGAAGTCTATTTTTGCTTTGCAAGCATGGTAAAAGCCAGAAGTGGTTCAAATTGATGTTCAAGAAAATCCTCATCGCCAATCGTGGCGAAATCGCGTGCCGGGTCATCAAGACGGCGCGTCGCATGGGTATCCAGACCGTCGCGGTCTATTCCGATGCCGATGCGCGCGCGCCATTCGTGCAGATGGCCGATGAAGCCGTCCACATCGGCCCGTCGCCTGCCGCCCAAAGCTATCTGATCGCGGACAAGATCATTGCCGCCTGCAAGCAAACCGGGGCCGAGGCGGTGCATCCGGGCTATGGGTTCCTGTCCGAGCGCACCAGCTTTGCCGAGGCGCTGGCGGCCGAGGGGATCGAGTTCATCGGCCCGCCGGTCAACGCCATTGCTGCGATGGGCGACAAGATCGAGTCCAAGAAGCTTGCCAAGGCGGCGGGGGTCAACGTGGTTCCCGGCTTCGTCGGCGAGATCGAGGATACCGAGCACGCGGTGCGGATTTCGGACGAGATCGGCTATCCGGTGATGATGAAGGCCAGCGCTGGCGGCGGCGGGAAGGGGATGCGTCTGGCCTACAACGAAAAGGACGTGCGCGAGGGCTTTGAGGCGGTGAAGCGCGAGGGGCTGAACTCGTTCGGCGATGACCGCGTGTTCATCGAGAAATTCATCCTCAACCCGCGCCACATCGAAATCCAGATCCTGGGCGACAAGCACGGCGAGGTGCTTTACCTCAACGAACGCGAATGCAGCATCCAGCGCCGCCACCAGAAGGTGGTGGAAGAAGCGCCTTCGCCGTTCGTTTCACCGGAAATGCGCAAGGCGATGGGCGAACAATGCGTCGCGCTGTCCAAGGCAGTGGGGTACTACAGCGCGGGCACGGTCGAACTGATCGTCAGCGGCGCGGACCCGAGCGGAAAATCGTTCTACTTCCTTGAGATGAACACCCGCCTTCAGGTGGAACATCCGGTCACCGAATGTATCACCGGGGTCGATCTGGTCGAACAGATGATCCGCGTCGCCGCGGGCGAGAAGCTGGACTTCACCCAGAAGGACGTGAAGATCGACGGTTGGGCGATCGAGAACCGGGTCTATGCCGAAGATCCCTATCGCGGCTTCCTGCCCTCGACCGGGCGGCTGGTGCGCTACCAGCCGCCGGTCGATGGCTGGACCGATGACGGCGCCGAAAACGGGCGCCGCGGTGTGGATGGCATTCGCGTTGACGACGGCGTCTATGAAGGCGGCGAAGTCTCGATGTTCTACGATCCGATGATCGCCAAGCTGGTGACCTGGGGCGAAACCCGTGACGAGGCGGCTGACAAGCAGATTGCAGCGCTCGACGCATTCGAGATCGAGGGGCTGGGCCACAACATCGATTTCGTCTCGGCGATCATGCAGCACCCGCGCTTCCGCTCGGGCGAGCTGACCACCGGGTTCATCGCCGAGGAATACCCCGATGGTTTCCACGGCGCGGCGACATCCGAAACGACGCGCAAGCATCTCGCGGCAATCGCGGGCTTTATCGCTACCGCCCGCGCCGATCGCGCCCGCCAGATCGACCAGCAATTGAACGGCGAACTGGAGCCGCCTTATGACTGGGCGGTAACGATCGACGGGGTGACGCACGCGGTCAGCCTCGACGAGGATCTGACCGTCGATGGCGATCCGGTGCCGCTGGAGATCGAATATACCCCCGGCGACCGCCTGGTCGAAGCCCAGGTCGATGATGCGCTCTATGGCGTCAAGGTCGAGGTAACGCGCAGCGGGCTTCGCCTCACCACTCACGGCGCGATCCATGCGGTGCAGGTGCTGCCCGCCCATGTCGCGCATCTGACCCAGCATATGATCGAGAAGGTGCCGCCCGATCTGTCGAAGTTCCTGATCTGCCCGATGCCCGGCCTTCTGGTTGCGCTCAACGTGGGCGAGGGCGACAAGGTCGAGGCTGGGCAACCGCTTGCAGTGGTCGAGGCGATGAAGATGGAGAACATCCTGCGCGCCGAAAAGTCCGCCACGGTCAAGAAGGTCAACGCCAGGGCGGGCGACAGCCTGGCTGTCGACGCGATCATCCTGGAACTGGAATAGGATGCACCTGTCCCACGCGCCCGATGCCCCGCGCGGCGAGGAGATCGGCTTCGATGATTTCCTTGCCGTCGACATCCGCGTGGGAACGATCGTCTCAGCCGAACCCTTTCCCGAGGCGCGCAAACCGGCCTTCAAGCTGGCGATCGACTTCGGCCCGGCGATCGGGGTGAAGAAATCGAGCGCACAGATCACCGATCGCTACGCGCTGGAGGAACTTGCCGGGCGGCAGGTTGCCGCGGTGGTCAACTTTCCCCCGCGCCAGATCGGCAAATTCATGTCGGAGGTTCTGACCCTGGGCTTTGCCGACTCGGACGGGGCGGTGATCCTGTTCGCACCCGACCAGCCTGTTCCCAATGGATCGCGACTTTTTTGATTCGTTCTCAACGGTTCGACGCAAGGAACTTGCGGGTTATCGCGAATCAGTAGTAGCAATTGTCATCCGAGTGGCGCCACCGGTGTCGGGAGAATGCGCTGCCGTTTTGGGTCGTAGGCGATCAAAACGGGGGTATCCCATGGCACACAGAGGTATCGGATTTTTCGACAGTCGCGGGCACTATTTCAAGAGCCCCGAAGAAGCGACCATCAGCGACCTTGCGATGCTGCTGGGCAAGATCGGCGAGGGCGAAAGCCTGGCGCCGGGCATTGCCAATCTGCTGCTGGAAAAGCGCGTCGATCTGGAGCGGATCTTCGTCGAGCATGACGAACTCAAGGCCGAACAGGCGCTGGCTCGCGAAAACGCCGCGAAGAGCGGTAACGTGACCTCGCTGGCCGACAAGCTGGGCGGACACAAGAGCTGATCCGCCAAGTCCGGTTGACCTGCTTTCCGTTTACGTCAATGGCAGGGGCATGAGCCTTCCTGCCGCCCTTGCCGCCACGCGACCGATCGCGGGCGGCTTCATCGCCGAGATTCCTGAAACCTGGATGCAGGGGCGAACCAGCTATGGCGGGTTCTCCTCTGCGCTGGCGCTTCATGCCGCGCAACGGCTTGCCGATGATCTGCCGCCGCTGCGCTCGGCCCAGGTCAGCTTCGTCGGGCCCTTGGCGGGTGAGGTGGCTGTGACCGCCAGGTTGCTGCGGCGCGGGCGCAACGCCTCATGGATCAGTGCCGAGGTGGCGTCGGACGCGGGGGTGGGGCTGGTCGCCACCTTCGTCTTCATGGGTGCGGTCGAACAGAGCGCGCTGCACCTCCACAACGTCCCCGCGCCTCACAATCTTGTGCCCCTGGCGCAGGCCGCGCCGCTGCCGGAACGCGCCGGACCGAGTTTTGCCCCGCACCTTGAACGCCGCTTCGCCCTGCCGCGCACTGACACGCCCGAGCCGGAAATCTGCTGGTGGGAGCGGCTGCGCGACAGCGAAGGGCTCGACCCGATGGTTGCGCTGCTGCTGATCGCAGATGCGCTGCCGCCCGGAGTGATGCCGCTGACCGGCAGCGTGCCGATCAGTTCGATGACCTGGCTGATCAACCTGCTGACCCCCCTGCCGCAGACCGACGACGGCTGGTGGTTGCTGCGCGCGGCGGGCAACTATGCAGAGAAGGGCTGCTCGAGCCAGGACATGACCGTGTGGAACGCCCGCGGCGAGGCGGTGGCGGTGGGAATGCAGTCTATCGCGCTGTTCGGTTAACGCTTCAACTCGGCGTCGAGGAAGTGGGCCACATCGTCGAGCGCGACGTCCTTGGCGACGAAAGCCTCGCCGATCGCGCGCAACAGGATGAAGGGCAGGGTGCCTGCATCCATTTTCTTGTCGTGGAGCATATGCCTGACCAGCGTGGCGCCATCGCAGTTGAGGCCCAGGGCTGACAGGTTCGCGGCCATGCCCACTTCACGCAGATGGCGCGCAACGTGGTCGGCGCTGGCCGCCGGGATCAGCCCCCGCCGCGCCGAATAGCGCGCGGCAAGGACCATGCCCAGCGCCACCGCCTCGCCATGCAGCAGGCGGTCGGAAAAGCCGGTCTGCGCCTCAAGCGCGTGGCCGAAGGTGTGGCCCAGGTTGAGCAGGGCGCGGCGATCGCGGGTCTCGCGCTCGTCCTCGATCACGATCCGCGCTTTGGCCGCGACCGAATGGGCCACGGCATATTCGCGCAGCGCCGGATCGCCATTGAGCATGGCGCGGGCATTGGCATCACACCAGGCGAAGAAATCGGCATCGCCGATCAGGCCGTACTTCACCACCTCGGCATAGCCGGCCAGCAGTTCGCGCCGGGGCAGGGTATCGAGCACGGCAAGATCGGCCAGCACCAGCGACGGCTGGTGGAACGCACCGACCAGATTCTTGCCCGCCGCGGTGTTGATCGCCGTCTTGCCCCCGACGCTCGAATCGACCTGGGCGAGCAGGGTGGTGGGAAGCTGGATGAAGTGGCAGCCACGCTTGAGCACCGCCGCGGCGAAACCGGTCAGGTCACCGATCACCCCGCCGCCCAGCGCGATCACGTGATCGCCGCGCTCAACCTCCTCGGCCAGCAGCCAGTCGAGCGTTGCGGCAAGCTGATCCCAGCTCTTGGTCGATTCGCCCGGCGGGAGTACGCGCCAGGTGGCTTCGTGCCCGCCTTCGTGCAGCGCATTCTCGATCACCGCGCCCCAGGCGGCGTGGACATGGGCGTCGGTGACGATCGGCACGCGCCGCTTGCGCAGCTTGCCACGGCATTGTTCGACCAGGGTGGCGAGGAGGCCGGTGCCGACCCGCACCTCGTAAGGCGCGTCGGCCAGGGCGACGGGGATCACAGCCATGCTTCGATGCCTTTCAGGACCTTGGTCACGGTGCGCGAATGAGGTCCGGTCGTGCTTTTCACGTGGATCGGCGCTTCAGAATAGGCCGGCGCGCGGTCATCGCGCAAGCGGGTGAGAATCTCGCGCGGGTCGCCCTGGCGCAACAGCGGGCGGTTGTCCTTGCGGCTGACCCGTTCGAGCAGCGTGTCGACGTCGCTGTCGAGCCAGACTGCGACCCCGCGATCGAGGATCAGGCTGCGAGTCTCTGCATTGACGAAGGCGCCGCCGCCGGTGGCGATCACGCAGCGGTTGTTCGGCCCGTCGATCAGCCGCGCGATCACCCGGCGCTCGCCGCTGCGGAAATAGTCCTCGCCGAACTGGTCGAAGATTTCCGGGATGGTCATCTGCGCCGCCCGCTCGATCTCCTCGTCGGCGTCGACGAAGGGCATATGCAGCAGGCTGGCCAGTTTGCGTCCGACGCTGGACTTGCCCGCGCCCATCATTCCGACCAGCACGACCGGGCGGTCGATCCGCCGCGCCAGGGCGTCGATTTCGGTATGTGACAGCGTTGCGTGGTCGAGTTCCATTGCGGTCCCGCCTATAGATGGGCTAACCGGGCGCGCAAGCGTTTGGGATGCGAGGTCGCAGGTGGCGTTGAAGTTGCGCAGGGAATGGGTTGCCGGGTTGGTCGTGCTGGGGCTGGGCGTTGCCGCCCTGCTGGTCTGGGCCTGGACCGATGCCGGGATCGAGCCGGTCCGCGCGCTGACCGCTCCGGCGGTGCTGCCGGAGCCGGGCCGGTGAGGCGGCTGGCGCTGACCCTGGGCGGGGCCGCCCTGGCGCTGACCTCGGCCTGGGCGCTCGCGCAGAATTCGCCGGAATCGCTGTTGCCGCCCGGATTCGAGAAGACCAAGCCTGCAAGCAAATCTACGCCAAAGGCGGACGGTCCTGCTCCCACCGCCACGTCCTCGCCCGTGGTCCAGCCGATCCCCGGCGGGAGCGCCGCATCGTCGCCAGCAAGAGTGCCGACCCTGCCTTCGGGCGCGCGGATTCCCTCGCTGCGCGAGCTTGAGGCGATGTCGCCCGACGATCTTGACGAGCTGCTCGGGCTCAAGCCCAAGTTCGATATGCCTGCCGCCGCGCGCCGCTCGATGAAGCAGGTCGGCCTGCTCTCCGCGGCGGAAGGCGGCCTGCCCGCTGGTTCGCTCGAGCGTCAATCGCAGGACCTGGTCAAGGCGGCGATCGATGGCAACAAGGGCGTGCTGGTGTCGCGTTGGGGCCATATCCTGCTACGCCGGGCATTGGCCTCGCGGCTCGATGCGCCCGAGGGGATGGACCCCGCCGACTTCGCCGCGGCGCGCGCCGCGCTGCTGGTACGAATGGGCGAGGGCGAGGCGGCGCGGGCAATCGTCCAGGATGTCGATGCGGCCAATTTTACCCCCTCGCTTACCCAAGCGGCGATGGATGCCTATGCTTCGACCGCCGACGTCACCGGGATATGCCCGGTGATCGCGGTTCAGGGCGGGGTGCGCAAGGACGCCGACTGGCGGGTGCTGCGCTCGATCTGCGCCTCGTTTCAGGGAGACGGTTCGGCGGGCATGGCTCAGCTCACCCAGCTTGAACGCGGCGGTGCCTGGCCGCGGATCGATATGCTGCTGGCGAAGAAATACGCCGGCGCCGCAGGGAAATCACGTCAGGCGGTGAAGATCGAATGGGACGGCGTCGATGGCATGACGCCGTGGCGCTATGCGCTGACCATCGGTGTCGGGCTGGAGCCACCTGCATCGCTGATGAAGAACGCCGGGCCGCGCTATGCCATGGTCGCGGCGACCGCGCCGATGCTGCCGCTGGTCAGTCGTGCCGCCGCGGCCGACCAGGCGGCGAGCGCAGGCATCTTGTCGAGCGCCGCGATGGTCGATCTCTATGGCCAGATCTACCAGCAGGATGACATCACCGGGGACTGGGCTGACCGCGCCGATGGCCTTCGCAGCGCCTATACCGGCGATACCCCGGCGGACCGCATGGCGGCGATCCGCGCACTGTGGGATGGCGGCGATGCCCAGGTGCGCTATTCGCGCCAGGTCCTGACCGCCTATGCGGCGGCGCGGATGCCGGTCGACGCCAGCTTCGACAGGGATGCGGGCGATCTGATAGCCTCGATGCTTGCCGCCGGGCTTGATCGCAACGCGCTGCGCTGGTTGCCGCGTGCCGAGAAGGGCAGCCTGGCCTGGGGGCAACTGGTCCTCGTCGCGCCGGGCAAGGGCGAGGCGATCGACAGCGGTGCGCTCAATGATTTCTACGACAATGACGCGAGTAGCGGCCATCGCAAGTCGCGCTTCCTGCTGGCGGGGCTGGCCGGGCTTGGCCGGGTCGATCAATCGGTCTCGCGCGATTTTGCCGCCAAGGTGGGGATCGATCCCGGCCGCCAGACGCGTTGGACGACGCTGATCGACCAGGCCGCGGCGGTCGACAACCAGGCGCTCGTCGCCTTCCTCGCCGGGGTCGGGATGCAGGGTGATGGCTGGGACAAGATGACCAGCATCAGCCTGTTCCATATCGTCAGCGCCCTCAATCGGGTCGGCCTTTCCGCCGAAGCGCGGATGATCGCGGCCGAAGCCGTGGCGCGGGGCTGACGCGGCTGTCGGCGGCGGTCGATTCCTTCCTCGCCATGCTCGCCGCCGAACGCGGCGCGGCAGCCAATACCCTTGCCGCCTATCGCCGCGATCTCGACTCTGCCGAAGAGGCGGTCGGCGACCTGACCCAGGCCGACAACGCCGCGATCGCCTCGCTCAGCGGGGCCTGGGCCTCGCTTGCACCCTCAAGCGTTGCGCGCAAATGCTCTGCATTGCGGCAATTCTATGGGTTTCTGATCGATGAGGGCTGGCGCAAGGATGACCCTTCTGTCGCGCTTCCGCGCCCGCGCAGTCGCCGCCCCTTGCCCCGCCTGCTCGCCCATGCCGAGGTCGAGGCGCTGTTTGCCTGTGCCGAAGCTGATGCGCAGTCCGACCGCGCCGATGCCGTCCGCCTGCTGACGCTGCTCGAGCTGCTTTACGGGTCGGGCCTGCGCGCGACCGAGCTGGTTTCGCTGCCGCTCAACGCCGTGCCGCGCGATGCGCCGTTCCTGACCGTTACCGGCAAAGGCGGGCAGCAACGCATGGTCCCGGTCAGCGGACGGGCACGCTGCGCCTTGTCGCGCTGGCTGGCGGTGCGCGGCGAGGGGGGCAAGCTGCTGTTCCCTTCCCGCTCGGGACAAGGACACATCACTCGGGTACGGCTGTTCCAACTCCTTCGTGCGCTCGCCGCGCGCGCCGACATTGATCCGGAAAAGGTCAGCCCGCACGTGCTGCGCCATGCATTCGCCACGCATCTGCTCGAAGGCGGAGCGGACCTGCGCGTGCTGCAAACCCTTCTGGGCCACGCCGATATCGCCACGACCCAGATCTACACCCACGTCGACAGCGCCCGGTTGGTCGCGCTGGTCAATGCGCGCCATCCTCTTGCGGTGCGGCGCGAGGGAAGCTAGCGCAGCGCGATGATTTCCTATCTCGAGTTCGAAAAGCCGGTCGCGGCGCTCGAAGCCCGCGTCGCCGAACTGCGCCAGACCGCTAGCGACGGCGACGTCGACATTTCCGCGGAAATCCGCAGGCTCGAAGCCAAGAGCGCAGACCTTCTCGCCAGCACCTATGCCGCGCTGACCCCGTGGCAGAAGACCCAGGTGGCGCGTCACCCGATGCGTCCGCATTTCAGCGATTTCGTTACCCGCACCTTCACCGATTTCATGCCGCTGGGCGGCGACCGCTATTTTGGCGACGACCAGGCGATCATCGGCGGTTTTGCGCGGCTGAACGGTCGACGGATCATGCTGATCGGGCACGAGAAGGGCAACGATACGCAAAGTCGCATCCGGCACAATTTCGGCATGGGCAAGCCCGAAGGCTATCGCAAGGCGATCCGCCTGATGGACCTTGCCGGACGGTTCGGCCTGCCGGTGGTGACGCTGGTCGATACCTCAGGTGCCTTCCCGGGGGTCGAGGCCGAGGAGCGCGGCCAGGCCGAGGCAATCGCCCGTTCAACCGAGGCCTGCCTGGGCCTGCCGGTGCCGATGGTTGCGATCATCGTCGGTGAGGGCGGATCGGGCGGAGCGGTGGCTCTGGCCAGCGCCGAGCGGGTTCTGATGCTCGAACACTCGGTCTATTCGGTGATCAGCCCGGAGGGTTGTGCCTCGATCCTGTGGCGCACCGCCGATCGTGCGCCAGATGCTGCCGAAGCGATGAAGGTCACCGCGCAGGACCTGCTCGGGCTTGGCGTGATCGACCGCATCGTCAAGGAGCCGGTTGGCGGCGCGCACCGCGATCCCGAAGCCACCGCCACGGCCTTGGGCCAGGCGATCGGCGAGGAGCTGGACCATCTGCGCAAGCTCAAGCCCGCCGAGCTGCGCACGCTGCGCGAAGAACGCTTCCTGCGCATCGGACAGGCATGAATCGCCCCTTCAGGCAGGAGTAAGGCTAGGGAATTTATCGGTTTCCACCTCGTGATCGAGGCGTTAGCATCGCGCCCCGAAACCGCGCCAACCCGCGATCGAGGAGGAATTCGATGAAGCGCCCAGTCCGTATCAATCGCCTGATCCCTGGCTTGGCGGCCAGCGTTTCCTTGATCGCCCTGCCGGTCGGCACCAGCGCGCAAACCGCGGTTGCCGGAGCGGTGCAATCGATCAGTGCGGCCGACAAGGCCGAGGGCGCCAAGGCCCACCCGCAACTCGTCGCCGAATTCGGTGGTGCGGAAACCGGGCCGCAGGCGGCCTATGTCGAGACGATCGGCAAGAACATCGCGGTCCAGTCGGGCCTCAGCAACGCGCGCGGCGATTTCACCGTGACACTGCTCAATTCCTCGGTGAACAACGCCTTCGCGATTCCCGGCGGATACATCTACACCACCCGGCAACTCGTCGCGCTGATGAACAACGAGGCGGAGCTGGCTGGCGTTCTCGGCCACGAGGTCGGCCACGTTGCCGCCCGCCATGCGGCCAAGCGGCAAAGCGCGGCGACCAAGAACGCGATCATCGGCGTACTGGGGCAGGTCCTGTCGACCGTGCTGCTCGGCAACAGCTCGCTGGGCCAGTTCGGCCAGAAGGTGTTCAGCCAGGGCTCGCAACTGTTGACGCTCAGCTACTCGCGCGGGCAGGAAAGCGAGGCTGACCGGCTGGGCATCACCTATCTAAAGCGCGCCGGATACGATCCGCGCGCGATGTCGACCGTGTTGCAGAGCCTCGCCAACCAGACCACGCTCGATGCGCGGCTGATGGGGACGACCAACCAGGTTCCGGCCTGGGCTTCGACTCACCCCGATCCCGCCTCGCGCGTCCGCGCGGCGCTGGCCTATGCCGGGAGCAATGCCTCGGGTGTAACCAATCGCGACACCTTCCTCAGCCGGATCAGCGGCCTGACCTATGGCGACGATCCCAAGCAGGGTGTGGTCGAGGGCAGCCAGTTCACTCATCCCGAGCTGCGGCTGGCGTTTCAATCGCCCAACGGGTTCTACATGATCAACGGCACCCAGGCGGTCACCATTTCCGGCCAGGCAGGCAAGGGACAGTTCACGTCCGCGCAATACAGCGGCGATCTTGACGCTTATATCCGCTCCGCCTTCGCCGGGCTGACCGATGCCAACCAGCCCAAGATCGACCCGGGCACGATCCAGAAAACTACGGTCAATGGAATTCCCGCCGCCTATGCCACGGCGCGGGTCAACAATGACAGCGGGCAGGTCGACGTCACGGTCTTCGCCTATCAGTTCGATGCCAGCCACGCCTATCACTTCCTGACCATCGTTCCAGCCGGACAGGGCAGCGTGTTCAATTCGATGTATGGATCGATGCGGCGAATTTCCGCGAGCGAGGCGGCGGCGGTCAAGCCACGCAAGCTGGTGGTGATTAGCACCAAAGCTGGCGATACCGTCAACACCCTGGCCAAGCGGATGGCCTATTCCGACGCGCAGCTTGACCGGTTCCTGGTGCTCAATGGCCTGACCGCGACCAGCCGAATCGTCACCGGACAGAAGATCAAGCTCGTCACCTATTGACCAAGGCTCGTCCCGCGGCCTGCGGACAAACGGAAAAGGCGGCGGATTTCTCCGCCGCCTTCCAGTGATCTGTTCGATCGCCTGTTGGCTGGATTAGCAGCCAGCAGTGGTCTGGGCGCAGGCAAGCTTGCTGCCGGCGGTGTTGAAGGTGTTCTTCAGGTTGTTGCCCATGTTCTGCATGGCAACGATCGCGGCGACGGCGATGAGGGCAGCGATCAGGCCGTATTCGATGGCGGTCGCACCAGCTTCGTCGCGGATCAGCTTGTTGATGAACTTCATTTTCGGTCTCCAGTTTCTAGCAGTTTCACTTACCCGCCCTTTCATTCTAAACCCCGGAAAGGACGAACCCGGGTTAAGCCAAATGTCTTTCCAAACTCTTAAGTCCCGCTGCCGATTATCC